>CAZYHO010000594.1:0-3166 GCA_964647495.1 uncultured Akkermansia sp.
TACCGACGGCGGCGGCGCGCTCCCAGCGCGAGGGAGAGACCGAGCAGCGCGGCGAAAGACGGTTCGGGCACCGGACTCGCGTCGAGGCGGACATTGTCAAAATGGCCACGACCGGTCCCGGCATCGCCGGTGGATCCGATCCAAATGCGAATATTCCCCGCAGGCGCGCTGGCTCCGGTGGTGAAGGTCAGCGTCAGATCGGCGAAGGTGGACTCCGGAAGCGTGGAGGAGTCGAGAAAAGTGGAAGCCAGATGGGTGCCCACCGGATCCGCCGTGGATTCCAGGGCAATGGAGCTTTGGTTTCCGACGGCCGTCCATGAGGCGTTGCGATTGCCCACTCCGATGACCAACTGGTAGTCGGTATTCGGCAGCCATGCCGTGGCAAGTTCCTGATAGGAGGCAACCCCCTGGGCCATTCCATAGTGGTTGTTCCCATCGGAAACGAACCCGACGATATACTCGATAAAATTGTTCGCTTGCCCGGCCGGGGATGTCCACGACGGTGGCTGGCCGTCCAGCCAGCCTCCTGGCGACAGAACCGTTTCCTCAAAGCTGTGGTTGCCGACCGTGATGGAAGCGCCGTGGACGGCGCCGGCACATCCGAGTGCGGCAAGTGAGGCGAGTGAGGCGAGAAGCGTGGTTTTCATGGGTGAGGTGTGAGGTGTGGTGAGGTGGCAGGCCGATGATCGTATCCTTTCATTCCACTGTTGCCACGCGCTGACCGGCGTGGCCGGAGAGCGTGGAACGGAGAACCAAATGACGGATTCCAAGGCGTGTCGATGGCGTTTTTGTCACTTCCTCGTCGTTTCTGCAAGACGAAATGCAGGAAATTCGCTGCGCGCGGCCGGAGTGGATGTTCATCAGAACATGCCTCATTGCGGACGGCGGTGTCGTGGACCATCAGGGGACAGACCCTCTGTGAAGCTCGTTCGCCGAACAGCCGTTTTGGGGCTGGCTCATGATCAGGGCCATCATTCGCGGAGCCGCATTCCTGGTTGAAAGATGCGGACATCTCCCGCTAGGCTGCCGGCCATGCCGCGACGCCGGATGAAATCAGCTGTGAATCAACCCGTGCCTCGCTTGCTTGCCGCCCCCTTGAGTCAACCATGAGCCGTCCTCCGGATCGATGCGCCTCCCGCCGTTGCCGCAAAGCCGCCTGGTCCATGTGGCTGGCGGCGGCCGTCTTGCTGCTCGGGCCTGCCGCCGCCGGGGCACAGACCGCCGACATCCTGCCGGGGTTCGAGCGCAGCCGTGTCTGCGATGGCCTGACAGGCGCCACCGCACTGGCGCCGCTGCCCGACGGGCGCATCCTCATCGCCGAGCAAACCGGAGCGCTGCGCCTCGTCAAAGAAGGCCGCCTGCTCGAGGCCCCGGCCCTCATCCTGCCCACGGACAGCACCTGGGAACGCGGCGTCCTCGGCGTTGCGCTCGGCCCGGGATTTCCGAATCCGCCGCACGTCTTCATCCATTGGACCGTCGCCGCTCCCTGGCCCCACACGCGGATCAGCCGGTTCACGCTGACCGGGGACACGCTGGATCCCGCCAGCGAACAAATCCTCCTCGAGGGCGACAACCAGAACGAAGTGCGCTCCTCCGTCCCCGCCGGGCACCAGGGCGGCGGCGTCGCCATCGGGCCTGACGGATGCCTGTACGCGTCCATCGGTGACATGACCGCCCTGCTTCCCGCCCAGCGGCTTGATTCATTGTCAGGCAAAGTCATCCGGATTCGCCTCGACGGCGCCATCCCTGAGGACAATCCGTTTTTCGGCCGGACGACCGGCAAATACCGCGCGATCTGGGCGCTCGGCCTGCGCAACCCGTGGACGCTGGCGTTCCACGCGTCGAGCGGGCGGCTCTTCGCCAACGACATCGGCCAGTCGTTGTACGAGGAGGTCAACGAAATCGTGGCCGGCGGCAACTATGGCTGGCCCGACGCGGAGGGCCGCATGGAACTGGAGCGATACCGCGATCCGCTCATCGACTACGGCCGCGACGTCGGCGCCTCGCTCGGCGGCGGATGTTTCTACCATGCGCCGGCCGGCGCGCCCAACGCTTTTCCGCCTGAATGGGAGGGCCGCTATCTGCTCATGGATTTCATGGCCGGCTGGCTCGCGTGGGTGGACGAATCCGCCAAACCTCACCCGCAACTGCGCCTGATCGCGCGCAAGCTGGCGAAACCCGTGGCCGTGGCGGTCGCCTCCGACGGCGCGGTGCTTGTCCTCGAGCGCAACACATGGCTCAAGGACGAGAAGTTCCGCCCCGGCCTCGGCTGGCTGACGCGCCTTTATCCGAGCGGAAAATCGACGACCGAACCTGGCGCCGCCGCCGCCACCACGCCCGCGCCCAATCCGGCCGCACGGAATTGGCCGCCGCGATGGAGCGCCGCAAACCTCGAGAAAGACAGCCTGCCATACCAGCTCTCGGTCGAGCCCTGGCGGCCGGGTGTCACTTTCGAGCGCCGCGTCGTTTTGCCTGCCGGCCAAAAGCTCGCTCCTTCACCGGAGGGCGACGAGTTCATCCTGCCGGCCGGCACGCTCGTCATCACGCATGCGATCGTGGACGGACGCCGCGTGCAGACGACCGTGGTTCGCGCACAAGCGGCCGCGCCCCACCATGCCGCCGTCTATCGCTGGCAACCCGACGCCGCCGATGCCGCATTGGTCACGGATTCAGTCACAGCCACCGTTCGCGGCCTGCCGTGGATCTTTCCCGAGCCCACCGACCAGTTCTCACTGCCAGCCGTGCTGCCAGGCTACGATTGCGAACTGCGCCCGCCGAACCTCCACCCCGCTTCCCCGCTCTCCGCCCGCCTCGCCGGTCCCACGCCGCAGAACCGCCTCGTCGCCCTCGATCACCCGAAGGCCGCGGCCGAGGAGAAAATCCGTTCGTTTCTCGACGTCAACTGCGCCGCCTGCCACCGCCCCGGCGGCATCGGCCGCGGTCTCTATGACGCCCGCGCCACCACACCGCTCGCCAAGCAACAGGTCCTCAACGGCCCGCTCATCTCCGGCGACCTCGGAGTCGCCGGCGCCAAAGTCGTCGTCCCGGGCAGCCCGGAAAAATCAATGCTTTACCTCCGCCTCAAAAAACCCCCCGGCGACCCGCTCCGCATGCCGCCCGGATGCGCTTCCCCCGCCACCCCGCCCATCGTCCCGCTCCTCGAAAC
>CAZYHO010000595.1:0-3157 GCA_964647495.1 uncultured Akkermansia sp.
CCCTCCATCCCGGAGTCGCTCATCGGCACGATGGTCCAGTCCGCCTCGTAAGCCGCGTCGCTCTTGCGGATGTAGCTGCCCGGCGAGACGACCTGGTAGCTCAATGTCACCGAGGCCACTCCGTCGGGATCGGTCACCTTTGCCGTCACTTTGACCGGCAGGTTGGAGGCCGGCTGAAGCGGATCGTGCCTGACTTGCCGGACCGCGGGCGCGGCGTTGGGCGCGTACACCGAGTTTTGCCGTCCGGGCGTCGGCGCGGATCCCTGCATCGCCGGATCGCTCGTCTTCAACTCGGCATCGATGCTGAAGTCGCTGCTGCCAAGCGAGGCATTCGACGCGAGGATGGCGATGGTGTTGGCGCCGGCGACCAGTATGGCCTCGGTGCCGGTGATCACTTTTTCCTGCCAGACGTTCGCCTCGTGATCGGTCGCCGGTGTGTTGAAAAGCGGGTCGTCCGTCGTCGTGTTGAAACTCGCGACCCACTGCCCGTTGATCCACACGACGCAGCCATCGTCCACCCGCACGCGCAGCAGCAGCGCCACCGGCGCCGGCCCCTCCGGCACCGTGAATGTCTTCCGCATAAAAACAGACCAGTACGACCCCTGCATGTCGTTCAGCACCGTGTTGTCGTCGTCATCCCCGAAACCGATCGAAGTTTTTCCCGTCTGCCATGTCTCGTCCTCGACGAAATCCGGCAGCCTCCATGCGGAGCGCGGGCTCGATGCCTCGCTCGTTCCTTTGCGATACCGCCAGTCTTCGGCCATCGCTTCGATGAACACCGTCTGCGGCGCCGGATTGTCCGGCGTGCCGGAGCTGCGCCACGAGCCGCCCAGGTCGTTGTCCAGCGCCGGATGTATCAATTCCATCGACGACCCCGCCCCGCGCGCCGCTGTCGGCCAGGGAAATCCGATGCCATAAGTCACCTCGTCGACCAGCCCGCCGTCGAACCGCCGCAAGGTGATCCGCTCGCCTTCGTTGCTCAGCCTGCCGGTAAACACACCGCCCGGCGCCGAACCAAAAGCCGCCTGATACGCCGCCGCATCCTCGGCGATCACGAAGTATCCTCCGCCCTCGATCGTGGCCCCCTCAGGAAACGTGAAGCTCACGCCGTCGTCGATCCGCCAGCCGGCCAGGCTCACCGGCTCGGCGCCATGATTATACAGCTCCACGAATTCCAGCGGCCGCGTGTTGTCCGGTGGATCGTAGTGGATCTCGTTGATCACCACCGCCTGGCCCCACAGGGCGCTCGAATGACACGCGGCTGCCACGGCCGCCACAGCCGCCACAGCCACCCGAAAGGAGCCTGGAATCACCGAAAGGAGATACTTCATCGCAAACCCATAGTATCACCCGATTTGGTCGATTGCCCAAACGGCATGTTCGGCAATCAGCGGGTGCGGGTCGGTGGCAGCGGCGCGCAGGGCGGGCAGGTCGTCGCGCGTGCCGGCATTGCCGAGGGCGACGCAGACATTGCGCAGAAATCCGGGACGCTTGAGCCGCTTGATCGGCGATCCCCGGAAAAGTGACGCGAAGCCGGCGTCGTCGAGCTTGAGGAAATCGCGCAATGCCCATCCGCCGACGTGCGCGCGGGCGGCGAAAACGGCCTCGCGGCTCGCCTGCGCAAAGCGGTTCCACGGGCAGACCGCCAGGCAGTCGTCGCAGCCATAAATGCGGCGTCCCATGGCCTTCCGGAACTCGTGCGGGATCGGCCCCTTGTGCTCGATGGTGAGGTAGCTGAGGCAGCGGCGCGCGTCGAGATGATGCGGACCGGTCAGGGCGCCGGTGGGGCACGCGTCGAGGCAGCGGGTGCACGATCCACAGTGGTCGCCGAATGGCCCATCGGGCGGGAGCGGCAGCGTGGTGAGCACCTCTCCGAGAAAAAACCACGTGCCGAGCCGGCGATGGATCTGCACGGTGCTTTTCCCGCTCCAGCCGAGACCGGCGTCCGTGGCGAAATCGCGTTCCAGCACGGGACCGGTATCGACATAGAGCTTCTGCGTGCCACCGCGCGCCGCCAGCAACTCGCAAAGCGATCGCAGCCGCGCCTGCATGAAATCGTGGTAATCGTCGCCCCACGCGTATCGCGCAAAAACACCAGTCGCGCTTTCCGCCCCCCCCGTCCCTTCCGTCCCTGCTGTCCTTGCCGTCCCTTCCGGAGCCTCCACAAAATAATTCATCGCAACGACGACCATCGCTTGCGCGCCGGGCAGCACGAGGTCGGGCCGCGTGCGGCGTTCCGGGGCTCGGGCGAGCCAGGCCATGTCCCCATGATTCCCGCCGGCGATCCATCGCTCGAACTCGTCGGCATGCGTGGCGCGGTGAATCGAAGCGATGCGGCAGTCGTCGAAGCCGAGCGCGCGGGCCGCTTCGACGACCTCGCGCTTCAGGTTCTCGGGCGATGGCGCATCCGGCGGAGTCACGGGACTGAATAATAATGGCGGGCGCTTTCGCAGACACCGTAGGCGATTTCCTCGGGCTCGAGGCCGTGCGTCTCGATCGCCATGTGCGCGAACGACTCGTAAAGCGGGCGACGTTGCTCGAGCAGATCGTGGATCGTCTTGCGCGGATCCGCCGTCTGCAGCAGCGGGCGGTTCCGGTTGCGCGAGGCCCGCGAGCAAATGTCCGCTTCCGTGGCGCTCAGCCACACCACAAACCCCATCGACCGCAGCAGCGGCGCATTGCGCGGCTGCGTGACGATGCCACCGCCGGTCGCAATGACGCGCTGTGATTCGTTCGCCAGGCGCGCCAGCACCGCCGTCTCGCGCTCGCGAAATCCCGCCTCCCCCTCGGCCTCGAATATGTCCGGAATCGACAGCCCGGCCTCCTCGACCACCAGCGCGTCCGTGTCCACAAACGGCCAATGCAGCTTCTCGGCCACCAGATGGCCGACGGTCGTCTTGCCGCAGCCCATGAAGCCGATCAGAACAATGTGGTGTGGATTCGTCATGCCGCGTGCGCCGCTTGTTCGCTGCCGCACGATGCACCCGGCCGCAACCCGCGCTCAACGCCGAAATTTCCCGCTTGCCCGCCACTCCGTCCCGCGCATCATTGCCCTCCCCGAATCCTACAACGGGCTCTCGTGGCGGAATTGGTAGACGCGTATGACTCAGGATCATATGGGGCAACCTGTGGAGGTTCGAGTCCTCTCGAGAGCACC
>CAZYHO010000596.1:0-3142 GCA_964647495.1 uncultured Akkermansia sp.
AGATTGCCTTCTTCAATTACGCTCCGGTGCCCATGATCTTCGAGGTGCGCGGCCTGCCGGAGAAGCAAATGGATTTCAAACTCGGCACTCCGAAATTCCGCGTCGGCGGCTCGGGCATCGACGTCGGCAACATCCTGCACTTCGAGGGCGGCGCCATCGCCGAAGGCGTGGCCTACGACCTGGAAGGCAAGCGCGTCAAGAGGTTCGACGAGATGGGAGGCGGCTCGCACCAGCAGAATTTCATCAAGGCGATCCAGGACGGCAAACTGGTTTCCCAAGGGCACAGCGTGCTCACCGGACACCACGCCGCCAGCCTGGCCCACATGGCCAACATCAGCTACCGCCTCGGCAAGGAAGCGACACCGGACGAAATCGCCGCCAAGCTCAAAGGACGCGAGGCGGCGATCGAGACGTTCGAGCGCATGCAGAAACACCTGGACGAAAACGGCCTGGATTCGGCCAATCTCAAGCCGGTCTGGGGCGCCGCCCTGACGTTCGATCCCAAGACGGAACGCTTCACGGGTGAGCTGGCGGATTCCGCCAACGCGCTGGTCCGCGAGGACTACCGTGAGGAGTTCTCCATCAATGTCTAGCCATGCGGCCGCGGCCGGCGCGATCCTCCCGTCTCCCACGAGCGCCCATGGCGCGCCCGACGTCCGGCGGTGTCGGCTGGATCGGCCGACTGGTCATGGTTGCCGGCGCCCTCGTGTTCGCCGGGATTCTCTGGTACTCCCGCCAGGACCGCATGGAACGCCGCCTTACCAGCCTGGGAGGTGAGGTGTACTACGCCCGCGGCGAACGAGCCACATTGCTCGCCGATCGCCTGCAACGATCCGGCAGCGACGATGTCGCCAAAGCCGCGCCGCGGATCGTCGACCGCATGTTCGGCCGCCTCGTCGCCGTGCATTTCGGTCGTGAGATCGACCTGCGCGGCACCGACCCGCAGGCGGTCGTCAAGGCGATCTGCGAATCGCCGCACCTGCGCACCGTGGTTATCGACGGCATCCTGCTCCGCGACCCGCATCTTCTCGTCCTCATGGACGCCCCCGCGCTCGCTGAACTCGGCCTCAAGAACACCGAGGTCACCGCCGAAGGCGTCCAGGCCGCGAAGGCCAAGCGGCCCGGCGTCGAGATCAAATGGGGCGCGCACGTTCAATGAGAGCACCGGACACCGATGATTGACGAGCCCGTTTCCGAGACGCCGACCTCCACGAGGCAGCGGGTGGGATTGGTGCTGGGACCGGCGTTGATGCTCGGTCTCTGGCTGGCGCCACTGCCCGGGCTCAGTCCTGAGGCTCACCGGCTGGCGGCGATCATGGCGCTTGTCGTGACGTTTTGGGTGACGGAGGCGATTCCGCTGGCGGCCACGGCGTTGCTCGGTCCGGCGCTGTGCGTGGTATTGCGCGTCGGCGAGGAAAAGCAGGTGTTCGCGCCGTTCGCTTCCCCGATCACCTTTCTGTTCATCGGGACATTCATGATCGCCGCGGCCATGCGGAAGTACGGGCTGGATCGCAGGATGGCGCTGTGGCTGCTGTCGCAATCCGCCTTGGCGCGCACTCCCGCGCGCCTGTTCGGCACGCTCGGCGTCCTGACGGCCGCGCTTTCCATGTGGATGAGCAATACGGCGACCACCGCGATGATGCTGCCCATCGCGCTCGGCGCGCTCAGCGCGTGGCCCGCCTTGGGCGGACGCCGCGACGTGCGCAGCTCGCTCGTGCTGCTCATCGCGTTCGCCGCCTCGGTGGGCGGTCTCGGCACGCCGGTGGGCACGCCACCGAACCTGATCGGCCTCGGCGCCATCCGCGAGCTGCTCGACATCGAAATCGGTTTTCCGAAGTGGATGGCCGTGAGCCTGCCCATCGTCGGCGTCCAGATTCTCTTTCTTCTGTGGCACCTGCGGCCTCGCGGGCTGGCGCGCGATGGCGGATCGGATGCCTCGACCGCGGCGCACGAGGCACTGGCGGCGCAGCGGCGCGCGCTCGGCTCGCTCTCGCCGGGCGAGCGAAACACGATCGCCGTCTTCGCGGTGGCCATCGCCCTCTGGATGCTGCCGGGTTTGTTCGATCTGGCAGCCGGTCTGCGACCCGGCGCCGCGGTCGGATCGCGTCACGAGGTATCCGCCTTTCTCGGCCGCCACTTTCCGGAGGAAACGGTCGGTCTGCTCGCCGGCGTGAGCCTGCTGTTTCTGCCTGTCTCCTGGCGGCAAGGAGCATTCACGCTTACATGGGCGGAGGCCGTGCGCATCGACTGGGGAACGATCCTCGTCTTTGCCGGCGGCATGGCGCTCGGACGCCAGCTCTTCGATACCGGACTGGCGCGCGCACTCGGATCGGGGACGATTTCGCTGCTCGGTCAGCCGTCGTTGTGGACGCTCGTCGCCGTCGGCATCGTGTTAGGAATTCTCGTCAGCGAGGCGGCCTCCAACACCGCCTCCGCCACCGTCATGGTCCCGGTCATGATCGCGGTCGCGAAAGAAGCCAGCGTCGATCCCGTGCCGGTCGCCCTCGCCACATGCATGGCATGCAGTTTCGGCTTCCTTCTGCCGGTTTCCACCGGCCCCAACGCCCTCGCCTACGGCACCGGCCATGTCTCCATCCCCGAAATGATCCGCCGTGGATTCGCCCTGGATCTCGTCGGCGCGGCCGCCCTCTTCCTCGGCTTCCGGCTCCTCTTTCCGTTGCTGGACGCACGGTAAAACGCCATAAGTGACGTATAATATGGAAAAAGAGCTTTAAAGCGCCGTAAATGACGTGTATAGCAATTAATTAAAAACGCCACAAATGGCGGTTTGCATTGATTTTTCGGCAATGATGTGCCATTTTTGGCGTGTATGAGGATAGTGAGCGAGATGACGGACGAGGTTCTCCTGGAGCTGATTGGGGAGCGGCTCGCCGGCTTGCGGTTGGAGCGCAACCTGACACAGAGTGAACTGGCGAAGCAGGCGGGGCTGGGTTTGCGCACGGTGCAGCGGCTGGAGTCGGGAGAAGCGGCGACCCAGTTGTCGGGATTTGTCCGCGTTTGCCGGGTGCTCGGTCTGATGGAGCGCTTCGAGGTGCTTGTCCCCGAGCCCGTGGCGAGTCCGATGGCGCGGCTGAAACTGCAGGGGCGGAAGCGTCGGCGGGCCTCCGGCCGGAAGGCGGCG
>CAZYHO010000597.1:0-1689 GCA_964647495.1 uncultured Akkermansia sp.
AAACCGCCCAATCGCCCCAGAATAGCCCTCGGCCGGGAGAAACAGAGCCCCGCCCCACCCGGGTCGTGCCCGAAAGCGGGCACGGATCACCCCCGCATCGCAAGCCGCCAGGTCCGATGCCATCCAGCACCGCGACCATCATCAACTCATTGATGGTCTATGGGTGAACGCGCCGTCCGCGCACCACAACAGAGGGAGCCGGCGGGCAAAAGACCACCAATTTGAAGGAGTAAACCCTCCACGCGGCACACATGCCGGCCCCTGATTGCCCCCGGCACCCCCGGCAAATCCCCGCCGCCCGATGGTGGACGCCCTGCGCCGCCGCCACGCCCATCGATCGCGCCCGGAAAACGCGTGCCCACTCGTATAGTTCGACTGTCGCTCTGCGAGCCGAACCCCCGCAATTCGTCTGTCGCTCCATGCGCGCGCAATCCGTCTGTCGCCTTATGCGCACCGCAGTTCGTCTGTCGCCCTATGCGGATACCCGGGCGCGGCCTGCGGACACCGTCGCCAACAGCCACCCGATCGGCGGACTCGCGGTCGCCACCGCGATCTCGCCGTGTGCATTGCGGTGAAATCCTCGAACAGCCTCGATGCCATCCCGTGGCCCGCCGCTATCCGCCGATCTGCCGCCGCCACGCGCGCCAATTGTGGCCGGAGCTCGGGGACCACTCGTATAGTTCGGCTGTCCCTCTGCGAGGCCCGTAATTCGTCTGTCGCCCTATGGACGGCCGCCCTATAGACGCCCTGCGGGCCGAGGGCCGCAGTGGACCTGTCACCGTATGGGCGGAAAAAACCCGTAATTGTCTATAGGGAACAGGGTTAATTGGCGGGTTGCCGGCCGGCGGGGTTGTGTTTTGTGTGCGGCTTCGGGGTTATGTGGGGTGTGGCGATCCGGTCCAGGCGGCCAAGTCCGGCGGCCATGGGGAATCGAACGCGAGATTGCCCCAATCGGTGGTCGCGATGGCGAGATGGCTTGAGTGGAGCGAGTGGCGGCGCAGCCAGAGATCGTGTTCCAGCGCGGCCGACCAGCCCTCGTCGATGAACCGCAGATACATGGCGGCGCCACCCGGACCGTAAAGTTTGTCGCCCACCACGGGATGGCCGTGGTGCGCGAGATGCACCCGGATCTGGTGCATGCGGCCGGTTACCGGCCGTGCCTCGACCAGCGCCAGGGCCTGTGGCCGGCCCGCCGGATCGGTCCCGGTCCAGCGCGCCCGCACGCGCGCTTCGGTGCGACTCGGGGCGCCATGCGGATGCACGGCCTGCATGAGGTACACGGGCGAGGCAGGGTCGAATTCGCCGCGACGGCGCAGCGGTGCGTCGATCACGAATTCATCATTCGCGGGCCACCCGCGCACCATCGCCAGGTAGCGTTTTTCCACCTGCCGGCGCATCATCGCTTTCCCCAGCGAGCGGGCCGCATCCCTGTGTTTGGCCACGAGCACCAGGCCGCTTGTCTCCCGGTCGAGGCGGTTGATGATCGAAAGCCGCGCGCCATTCGCCAGCTCGTACGCCAGCAATTGCTCCAATCCGTCCAGCAGCGTCGGCGGACTGCGCGGCTTTGAGGGGTGCACCTGCAGCGGCGCCGGCTTGTCGACCACGATCCAGTCCGGCGACTCCGCGACCACGCGGAAATCCGGGACAAAGGCTATCGGCCGCCACGGTTCCATGCCGGTGAGTGGCCGC
>CAZYHO010000597.1:1789-3138 GCA_964647495.1 uncultured Akkermansia sp.
GCATTCTTTCTTGCCTGAGCCGGGCATCGGGGGCACCATGGCGGTCGAAGAATGTCGCAAGTTATTGATTTTCAGCATACGATCGCCAAACCGGCGAGTTTGACGGGGACCTCGTTGCACACGGGCGAAAAAGTGACGCTGACGTTGAAGCCGGCGGAACCCGGAACCGGGCTGCGGTTTCGGCGCGTGGATCTGGAGGATCAGCCGTTCATCGAAGCGCGGGTCGAGAATGTGCAGACGGTGGAGCGGGCGACCACGCTGGCCCAGGGGAGTGTGAAAGTGCACACTGTGGAGCATGTGATCAGCGCCCTGGCGGGAATGGGCGTGGACAATGCCGTGATCGAGATGGACGCGAACGAGCCGCCGATCGGGGACGGGTCGGCGAGGCCCTACGTCGAGTGCATCAAAAAAGCGGGCCTGACGCGGCAGGACGTGATGCGCCGGGTGTACGAGGTCCGGGAACCGATCCATCTGGAGACGAAGACGGGCAGCCTGCTGACCATCGTGCCCGACAGGCGGTTTCGTGTTTCGGTGACGCAAGCTGGCGGCCACCCGCAGTTCACGCAGTTCTTCACCGCGGAAATCACACCCGAGATCTACGAGCGTGAAATCGCCGCCGCGCGCACATTCGTGCACTATGAGGACGTGCAGCCCCTCCTCGAAAAGGGCCTTATCAAAGGAGGCAGCCTCGAAAACGCGATCGTCCTGCGCGGCGATGCCATCCTGTCCAAGGAACCGATGCGATTTCCCGATGAACTCGCGCGCCACAAGATCCTCGACCTCATCGGCGACCTGATGCTCTCCGGCAAGCGACTCATGGGGCATGTGATCGCGGTCAAACCCGGCCACGGCCCGAACACGGAGATGGCGCGCCGGCTTTCCGAGACATACCGGCGCCTCGACGCCCTGGTGCCCGCTCCGGTGAACCTCCCCCTCGGCGAGGCCGTGCTCGACGTGAACGAGGTCATGCGCATCCTCCCGCACCGCTACCCGTTCCTCATGGTCGACCGCGTCATCGGTTTCGAGGGAGACAACCGGTGCACCGCTGTCAAGTCGGTCACCATCAACGAGCCGTTCTTCCAGGGTCACTTCCCTGGGCACCCCGTCATGCCCGGCGTGCTGCAACTCGAGGCCATGGCCCAGGTCGCCAGCATCCTCATGCTCCGCATCCCGGAAAACACCGGCAAAATCGGGTACTTCATGTCCGCCGACGAGGTCAAGTTCCGCAAGCCGGTCGTCCCCGGCGACACCCTGCTCATCGAGGCGGAAATCACCAAGAATCGCCGGAATATCGGACAGGCCCGCGGGCGGTGTCTGGTCAACGGCGAAACCGTCTCCGAAGCCGTCCT
>CAZYHO010000598.1:0-3133 GCA_964647495.1 uncultured Akkermansia sp.
AAATCAAACGGCTGACCCGCACCGAGGTCACCGAGTTGTTTCCGCTGCTGGTCATGGCCGCGGTCGCGACCGGCGGGCTGGGCGCGGCCCTCCGAATGACCATCCTGCGCGAAGTGACCGCCTGATGACCGCCTCCGCCTGATGACCGACGCCCGCCACCCATCCCCGCCGACACCGTGACTTTCGCCAATCCCAACGCCTTCCTGCTCCTGCTCCTGCTCATCCCGCTGGCGGTCCTGAGAATCGCCGGTCATGCCATCGCGCGCCGGCGGCTCCACAGGATCGCCGGCCCGCGCCTGCTGCCCCAGTTGCGCCGCGGCGGCTGGCGTGGCCGCGGTCTGCTCATCTTCCTTTTCGAGTCGCTCGCGCTTTCTTTCCTGATCGCCACGCTCGCCCGCCCGCAATGGGGCTTCACGCAACGTGAATACCAGGGCCAGGGACGCTCGATCCTCATCGCCATCGACACGTCCAGGTCGATGCTGGCCACCGACATCTCGCCGGACCGCCTCACGCGCGCCAAATTGGCCGCGCAGGACCTCATTGCGTCGCTGCCGGGGGATCGGATCGGGCTGATCGCCTTCGCCGGCCGCGCCTTCCTGCAAGCGCCGCTGACGACGGACCACGAGGCCCTGCTCGAGGCGCTTTACCAGTTCGATACCGAGTTGATCCCGCGCGGCGGCAGCAATCTCGCCGCGCCCCTGGAGCTGGCCGGCGAGGTTTTTGACAAGGCCGGCACCGCCAGCCATGCTCTGATCATGTTCAGCGACGGGGATGAACTCGAAGGCCAGGCCGTCGCCGCCGCCAAAGCAGCCCGCGAGAAAAACATCATGGCTGTCACTGTCGGCGTCGGCACTCGCGAAGGCGCCCTCCTCCCGGACGACACACCGCGGCGGCGGAGCGGATACGTCCGCGACGTCACCGGCCGTCCGGTGCGCAGCAAACTCGAGGACGCCGTGCTTGAAGGCATCGCGCGCGAAACCGGCGGGCTTTATCTGAACATCAGCGGATCGAGCGCGCTCAAGGAACGGCTCCAGGTCATCCTGAACAAGCTCGACCGCACCAATACCGCCGCCCTCAAAGAGCAGCGCCTGCCGATCGACCGCTACCAGTGGACGCTCGTGCCCGCCCTCGCCTGCCTGGTCATCGCGTGGCTGCTCGCGCTCGGCCGGCGCCTCCGGCTTTCCCTCCCGCCCGCCTGGTCACCCGCCGCCCGCTCCCCGGCCGCCCGGGCCGCGGCCGCCTTGCCAGCCGCCACCGCCGCCACCGCCGCCGCGCTGGTTTGCATGGCGTTCGTGCCCGCGGCGCACGCGGACATTCTCGTTCCCCCGGTCGGTGACCGCGGCCCGAGCCCGTGGCAGGCATTTCAGCAGGCCGAGGAAGTGACGAATGTGCCCGGCGAACTCACCGAGGAACAACGCGCCCTCAAGCAGCGCGTTTACGACGTGGTCAACGAGCAGTTCGAGCGTGCCCTCGCGGACAAACCGGGAGCCCCGCGCGCCGCCGCCCTGCAATTCGGCCGCGGGGCGAGCCTGTTTCGCGCCGGCGACCACGACGCCGCCATCGACGCCTTCGGCAAATCGCTCACCTCGCCCGACCGCACGCTCCAGGCCGAGTCCGCCTACAACCTCGGCAATGCGCTCGCCGATAAAGCCAAACATTTCCCCAGGCAAAGGAACCGTCTCAAAAGCATGATCGCGCTGGTCGAGGACGCGATCCGCCACTACGACGAGGCGCTTGTCATCGATCCGCAGCACGAAAACGCGCGCATCAACCGCGACCTGCTCAAAGAGTACCTGCCCAAGCTCAAGGAAGAACGCCAGCGCCGCCTCGAGGAAGGCAGAAGGCGCCGCCAGAATCAGCAGGGCCAGCAAGAAGGCCAGCAGCAGCAAGGCCAGCAATCAGAAGGCGAGCAGGGCGAACAGGGAGAGCAGCAGGGCCAGAATCCCGGCCAGCAGGGAAACCAGGGGCAACCGGGCAGCGGCGATGATTCCGAGGAGGAAACCGAAGACGAGGGCGACGAGCCCGGCGACGAAGGCGGCGGCGAACCCGGCGGCGAGGAAGGCCGCGGCGAGCAGCCCGGTGAAGAGCCCGGCCAGGCCGCGGGAGACGACAACCAACAAGGCGAGAACGGCGGCCCCAGGCCCAGCGACCGCGATCAAGCCGCCCCCGACGGCAACGACAAGGAACGCCGCGGCCAGCAGGAAGGCGAAGGCCCGCTCGGAGCCAAGGGCAGCCAGGGCGACGGAGACGGAGACGACCCCCGGCGCGCCAACCGGTCCCGCAGCGCCCAGGACACCAAACGCAATCCCAAGACCGGATTCTCGCGCAGCGAGGCCCGGGCGCTGCTTCGCGCGCTTTCCGACGAGGACTATGTCCGTCCGCTCACGGATCACGCCGTCCCCGAAGGCAGTTACAAGAATTGGTAAAGCACCATGGAAGTTATCGTTGCCACCACCACCACCACCACCAGCGCCGCCAGCGCCGCCAGCGCCAGCAGCACCACGAGCGCCGCCGCCGCCGCCATCGGCGCACCAGCGGCCGGCGACCGGCCATCCGGCACGGCCGCCACGCACGACGGCACCCCGCCACGTCACTGCCGGCTCCGCCGGAAATACGGCGGCGTCCTGGCCGTCGCCGCCACGCTGGCCTGCGGGTGGGCCGCCTCTCCGGCAGCGGCCCAGAGAGTCGCCGCCAGGATCTCCCCGTCCGTCGTCGCCCAAGGCCAGCCGGCCATTTACAGCATCGACTACACCGGCCCCCAGACCGACCTGGAAACAGTGCCCGACACTCCCGTGGTCGCGGGCCTGGAGTTCGAGGGGCCTCAGGTCGAGCACAGTTTTTCGATGCGCAACAACGTCGCCACGATGCAGTTGCGCCTCCTCTGGCGGGTCAGCGGGCAGACGCCCGGCATTTACCAAATCCCGGCACAAGCCGTCAGCTTCAGCGGACGGCAGTACGCCACCGAACCCGTCACGCTGGAAGTCCGCGAAGGCCCCCCGCCGACCCCGACCTTCGACCCGCTGCTGCGCCTGCGAGTCGACAAGACCGAGCTGTATGTCGGCGAGGTGACGCCGATCTCGGTCACGGCGTTGTTTCACCGGCGGACGCAGGTGCACAATTACGAGCACCCGAA
>CAZYHO010000599.1:0-3129 GCA_964647495.1 uncultured Akkermansia sp.
CGGGCGCAAGCGCATCGCGATTCGCTCGCTTCCGAACGGAGGGGTCTTCGAACAGTCAGTGGCGCCCTCGCAGATTACCCGGATCTGCCTCGATGACACCCAGCTCGCGGCCTTCGGCCTTTGCGCGCCTCGATGTTACTCACTTGGTGGCGCCAGCCCGAAGTGCCGACAGGCGGCGAAGACCAGTGGCTTCGCCCAAGGCGGCGTTCCGGCCAGTGCCTCCGCGGGCGGACAGGTCAGTCGCTTTTCGTCGATGGACAGCAGCAGTCGTGGTTCAGGGGCCAGCCCGGCCGCCGGATCCCGCTCCTGCGAATTGTCATACACCCGCAGGGTCGTCACCCAGGGGATCAGACGGATGAGATTGGCATGGCTGCCGGTCCATCGCTTGCGGACGTCGCTTTCGGGGATGTCGTGGCCACCTTTTGCGACCCGGGCGGCGACTCTCCGGAGATGCCATTCCACGCTTTCCAGTCCGACATACCACACATGCAGCGCGGCTCCACCGGCGGCGGCTTCCATCAGGAGCCTGGTGATGGAGCTTCCTCCCAAGGTGGTTTCAAAAGTAAAGTGGCTGCCCTCCGCGATGGCCGTCACCAATCGCCGCTTCCCTTCCTGCCAGGCGAGCGCGTTGGCCGCCGCCTGCGCAAGCCCCGCTTGCGCCGCCATTATCGTTCGCGCCACCTCGTCGGGATTGAAATACTCCGCTCCCTCTGCACGCAGATGCGCACCGCCGATGCTGCTTTTGCCAGCGCCGTTCACGCCTGCCAGCACGGTGACCACGGCCCGCCGATCCGCTTGGCTCATGGATTCCGTGCGGCCCTCATCGCGGATTCGCCCAGCGCCTCAGGGGAGGCGGTGAAAAGCGCGGTCACTCCCCGTTGCGCCGCCGGAGTGTTCATTCTGGCCACCATGGCATCGAACTCCGCGGCAAGCGTCTCCAGCGGCGCCTGCTGCGCCCGATGCAGTTCCAGATATTTCGCTGCCGGGAGCAGGACGAACTCAGGCCGATAATGCCGGGTGATCGCCAAACCGGTGTTGGCGGCCTGGAGCAAAGCCTCGCCCATGTGGTTTTTCAGATGGCTGGCGCTCATCGAGGGAAGCGCCTCCAAAGCTGATTGATCCACGGCAGATTCTTCAAGTTTGATGTCCATGACCACAATTTGGATATTTTATCCAATTTGTCCACAAAAGACAAGCGAGAGATCAGAGGTCAGAGATTCAGAATTCAGCCCGGAACGGGCGTTGCACGATGAACAGGAAGAGTAACGTGGTTGCTCGGAAGTGTAAGATTGACTCAAGCGAATGACGAGGATGCCGCGCAACGATCGCCACTGTTCCCGCCTGCTCACCGCTGCGGCCGGCTCGGCCTGGATACGGTTGGGCGCGGTCTGCCTGCTGGGCGTGCCGCTCGCGCCGAGCCCGGCGATCCGCGCGCAGGATGTGGTGCGCCAATGGGACAAGCGTTATGACGGCACGACCGCCGGCGTGCATGAGGCGCGCGCCGTGGCGGTGGATACCGCCGGCAACGTGGTCGTGACGGGGCCCTCGGTTTCGGGCACCGGGTTCGACTTTTACACGGTGAAATATAGCGCTGCGGATGGCGCCGTGCTCTGGTCGGACCGGTACGACGGCCCGGGGGACGCGGACGACGTGCCGGTCGCGGTCGCCATCGACGCCGAGGGCAACGTCATCGTGACCGGGAGTTCGGTCGGCTCCTCGGGCGGCAGGGACGTTTATACGCGGAAATACAACGGAACGACCGGCGGCGACCTGTGGAACCAGCGCGACGACGGCCCGGCGCGCGGTGACGATGCGGCGACGGCACTGGCGCTGGATGCGGCGGGCAATGTCATCGTCACAGGTCACTCGACCGGCGACGGAACGGGGCGGGATTTCTACACGGCGAAATACGCGGCGGCCACCGGCTCGCGCCTTTGGTCGCGCCGGCACAACGGACCGGGCAACGGGGATGACGCGGCGGTGGCGGTCGCGGTCGATGCGGCGGGTGACGTCGTGGTCACGGGCCGTTCCCGCGGCGGCAACGGGTCGATCGACTGGTACACGGCGAAGTACGATGGCACCACAGACGCCGTGCTCTGGGACGAGCGCCATGACGGGCCGGGCGGAGGCGATGACGAGGCACTGGCGCTGGCCCTCGACGCCGCCGGCAATGCGGTGGTCACCGGGAGCGTGTCGAACAATGGAAATGCGGACTTCCTGACCGTGAAGTATGCGGCCGCGGACGGCGACGAGCTGTGGTCGCAGCGCCAGAACGGGGCCGGCAATGGCGCCGACCGGGCCACCGCGGTCGCCATCGACGCCGCGGGCGACGTGTTCATCACGGGATTTTCCCACAATGGGCGCAACCTCGATCTGGTCGTCATCAAGTACGCCGGCGCCGACGGCAGCGAACTCTGGTCCGAACGCTACAATGGCACGGGTGACGGCCACGACACCGGCACCGCCATCGCCGTCGATCCGCACGGCAACGTCATCGTGACCGGCCTCTCCGCGGGGTCGAACGACTCGCAGGACTTTTATACCGCCTGTTACGACGGCCGCACCGGCCAACGAATCTGGTCCGAGCGGTTCGACGGCCCGCGGGGACGCGACGAGGTCGCCTTCCCGTTCGGACTCGCCCTCGGTCCGCTCGACAGCGTGGCCATCGCCGGCGCCACCCAGATGACCGGCCCGCCGTCGGTCGAATTCGATTTTATCACGATCCTCTATACAGCCGACCTCACCGACACCGACGCCGACGGCCTGCCCGATGCCTGGGAAATCGCGCACTGGCAAACCACCGACGGCCACGGACCCGCCGATGACGATGACGCGGACGGCGTGACGGAACTGCTCGAATACGCCTTCGGTCTCGACCCCACGATATCCGACCCGTACCGCCTGCCGGAGGCGACGATCGAGGACGACTGCCTCACTATCACGCTGACCAAGCGGCCGGGCGTCACATTCGTCGTCGAAACCACCGGCACGCTGGCTCAGGGGACCTGGAGCGCCGCCACAACCGCGGTGCTCATCGACACGGCCGGCACTCTGAAAGTGCGCGACACCGTGCCGACCACGGCCGGCGAGCCGCGTTTCCTGCGCGTCCGCGTGACCGCCCCGTAACGC
>CAZYHO010000600.1:0-3107 GCA_964647495.1 uncultured Akkermansia sp.
GGGTAGCCGAAGAGCCAGTTGATTTCCGGCATGAATTTGAAGTTCATGCCGTAGATGCTGGCGATCATGGTTGGCGGGAGGAAAACGACAGCGGCGATCGAAAAGATTTTGATGATCGTGTTCTGCTCGATGTTGATCATGCCCAGGGTGGCATCGAGGAAGAAGTTGACCTTGTTGGAGACGAAGTTGGCGTGTTCGGTGAGTGACGAGACGTCGCTGCGCACGGTGCGCCAGTGTTCGTCGAGTTCCTGGGGCGCCTTGGCGCGCACGATTTCGATGTAGAATGCCACCATGCGCGCCAGGCTGAGCAGGCTTTCGCGCGCTTTGCCGGCGAGATCGCCGCAGCGTCCGATGCGCTCGAGGGTTGCGGTGTAGTCGGGTTTGGGGGCGGCCGCCGGGCGGGCGCCGTTGCGCTGGGTCGGAATGTTGAAGATGGTGCGCGAGATGTCATCGAGTTCGGCGCCGACGAGTTCGAGGATGTCCGCGACGCGGTCGATGACCTCGTCGATCAGGCCGCCGAACATCCTGTCGCGGTTGCCGAAGGGCGCGCCGGGGCGGTCACATTTGGCGCTGAACGTGCGGAAGGGTGTGGGATTTCCGTAGCGGATAGTGACGAGGTTGGCCGTGGTGAGCACGAACGTGATCGGCGTCACCTCGGGAAAGGCGGCGCCCGCTTTCTGAATCACGGTGGCCGTCATGAAGATGGCGTCGTTTTCCGTGTAGAGCCGCGACGAAATCTCGATCTCCTGCATCTCGCTGCGGGTCGGCAATTCGACGCCGACCGCCGACTGGACGATCGAGACCTCCTCGGCCGTCGGCTCGAGCAGGTCGATCCACGGGACGGCGCGCAGGCGCTCGGGCGTCAGCGGCGCTCCGGGTTCTCCAGGCGGGTGGAGCGTGAGCATGACGTCGGGCGAGAGAAGGACGGAGGGAGCGGATCAGCGGTGGCGGTAGCGGTCAAGCAATGCCTTCGCTCCCGCGGGCGTCGCTTCGACGTTTTCGTAGAAATCATCCTCGACCATGCAGACCGGACCCGTGCCGCAGGACGCGAGGCATTCGGCGAACTCGATGCTGAACCGGCCGTCGGCTGAAACCGCGATCGGGTGGTGGTGATCGGTGTGCGAACGGTCGATGCCCGCCTCAGCGCAAAGCGCCTCCATGAGCCCGTAACTGCCGGCCATGGCGCACGACAGTGTGCGGCAGACGCGCAGATGGTACTTGCCCGGCGCCGACTGGCGGAAGCCGGGGTAAAACGTGACGACGCCCAGCACGTCGATTTTCGCGATCCCGAGTTTTCCGGCCACCCAGTCGATCCCCTCCTCGGAAATGTAGCGGAATTCGTGCTGCCACAGGTGCAGCAGCGGCAGCACGGCGCTGCGCCTCCGGTCAGGCGGGTAGTGGCCGATATACTCATCGGCCTTGGCCTCGAGTGCGGGTGGAATCGTCATGGTCGGCATTAGCAAAGCGGAAACAGCGGGAAACGAAAGCGAAAGTCAACGCAATCTGGCCGGGCCTCTCCGATGTCCAATGCAACCGGTCGGGGGCTCGGGCAGATGCGGAGCCGCGGGCCGGTCAGTCGATGTGCCGCCGGTCGGTTTCCGGCCCATCAACGGAGGCGGACGATGCGGATACGACTCCTGTCGCTTCCTCCTCTCCGAACGGCGGGTGATCCGGTGTCGCGGCAAAACCGGTATCCGTTGTGTGCTCGCCGTGCTCGCCGTGCTGGTAGTGGCCGCCGTGGTCTCCGTGCCCGTCGTGGCCGCCATGCTCGCTGTGGTCGCCGGACCCGTCGTGCCCCTCGTGGTTGTCGTGCGAGACCGGGCCTTCCAGATACGCGCCGGCCATGGCGGCGCGCTCGCGCCGTGCCTGGCGGGCGGCCTGGTCGGCGGCTTCCTCGGCGGCCTCGCGTTTGGCGACCCCCTTGTCGTGGAAGTAGGCGATCCAGATGCTGATTTCGTAGAGGAACATCATGGGGACCGCGAGGAGGGCGAGATTGAGGACGTCCGGGGTGGGGGTGATGATGGCGGCGACGACCGTGATGATGATGGCCGCGTAGCTCCGCGTATTCTTCATCAGCTCGTAGCTCAGGATCCCCAGCTTGTTGAGGGCATACACAACGACCGGCAGCTCGAACGCGAGCCCGAAGATCAGCGCGAAGTGGACCACGAAATTCGCGAATGTCGTGTAGCGGTATTCCGTCGTGCCTCCGAGTTGCAGGTCGTAGTTGTACAGGAAGCGGAGCGCGTTGGGCGTCACGACAAAATACGCAAAAAGCACGCCGACGATGAGGAGTCCGAACCCGACGATCAGCGACGGCCACAGTATGCGCCGCTCCTCGGGCCGCAGTCCCGGCACGATGAACTCGAGCACGAAGAAAAACAGGAGGGGAAACCCGAGGACAATCCCCGCGTAGAGCGACAGTTTCATCGAGAGGTTGAACCCCTCGCCGACCCCGAAAAACCGCAGGTTCATCTCCTTGGCTCCGCGCTCGAAGGACACGTCCACTTTTTTCTTCTCCATGTCCCGCACGATCGCCAGAAGCGACTCGTTGCCGCCGGTCGCCGCCTGCACGTATGCTTCGCGCGATCGTTTGGGCAGCGATTCCGAGGCGTGGCGCACGAGCACGGCCTCCAGCACCGGGCGAAGGTGCCCGGTTTCCTGCGTGAACGCGTGTTCGAGGTAGGCCGAGCGCTGGGATTCGTTCAGGCCGATCAGCCCGTAGGCCAGGGCGACTACATGCGGCCATTCCTCCGGATTTTTGAGCCCCATCGGACTGCGGTCGTCCTCCATGACGCCGATCTTCGCGGCCACGATCGGCCGCTTGATGATCCTGAAAAGATGCTCCTTGAAAACGAAACAGGCCACCATCGCGATGAGCAGGGTGATGATGATCTTGGTGAGCGTTTTGCGCAGATCCTCGAGGTGTTCCAGGAACGGCTTCTCCTCGTCCTCGGGGATGAGCTTGCGCTTCACCGAGATTTTCTGCCGCATGTTGAAGAGTTTTTTGCCGAGCCAGACCATGGAGATTGAGTGTGAATGCGCGGGGTGGCCGGGAACGAAGGCGCCCCGCGGACGCACAGGAAATTCCCGGAGCCATCGGGGCGTGG
>CAZYHO010000601.1:0-3102 GCA_964647495.1 uncultured Akkermansia sp.
CGGCTTACGAGGCGGACTGGACCATCGTGCCGATGAGCGACTCCGGGATGGAGGGCGACGACGCGCCCGGCGACTCGATCTTCACCGCCGTGCTGCCGGCATCGCTGCACCTCCATCGCCACCTCGTCCGCTATCGCATCACGGCCACGGATACCGCCGGCCTCGGCGCGCGCACGCCGTACCTCGACGACGAACAGCCGAACTTCGCGTATTTCGTCTACGATGGCGCGCCCGCGTGGACCGGCCGGGACCGGCCGCCCAACAGCCCGCCCACCACATTTCCCGCGGGCCTGATGGCGACGCTGCCGACGTATCACCTGATCGCGAACGGAGCCGATGTCACCAACAGCCAGTATAACAGCTCCTACGACACGGTGCGCATGTGGGGGACTCTCGTCTATGACGGCGTGGTTTACGACCACATCCGCTTCCACAACAAGGGCGCCGCATCGACCTACCAGTCCGGGAAAAACAAGTGGCGCCTCCGCTTTGCGCGCGCGCGGGACTTCGCGGCGCGCGACACATGGGGCCGGAATTACAGCCGTGGCTGGGATACGTTCACCATGCATGGTTGCGCCAGCCCCTGGAATCCGGTTTTCCGCGGGTGGGCGGGGCTCGACGAAGTGGTTTCGGCACGCGTGTTCGACCTGGCCGGCGTGCCGTCGCCCGCCATGCACCACCTGCACTTCCGGGTGATCGACAACGCCGCGGAAGCGCCGTCCAATCAGTACAATGGCGACCTTTGGGGCCTGTACATGGCCGTCGAAGATCCGGACGGGTCGTTCCTCGACGAGCGCGGACTTCCCGACGGAAACGTGTACCACATCGCCGGCGGCTCGGGCGACAAGACGCATCAAGGGCGCGGAATGCCTACCAACACGAGCGACTGGTCGACCTTCAGCAGCGGATCGCGCAGCCGCACCAGCAACACGGCGGCCAACGAAACATGGTGGCGCCAGAACCTCGACGTCGCCGTCTACGCGAGCTTCCACGCCGCCAATCGCATCACCGGCAACGTCGATCTCCGCGAGGGGTGGAACCACTATTTCTACCACCGCGGCACCGACGACCGCTGGCTGCCGATCCCCTGGGATCTCGACATGATGTACTTTCCCGAGACTCACTGGAGCGGGACGATCGACCAGAAAAACTGCCTGATCATGAGCGGCATCAATCTTGAATTCAGGAACCGGTGCCGGGAGCTGCTCGACCTCATCTGCGAGGATGGCAGCCCGGACGGCGGGCAAATCGGGCAGTTGGTCGACGAGTACAGGCGCGTCATCCGCCCGGCCGGTCACGAGATTGGCTGGGATCGGCTCGACCAGTACATGTGGAACTATCATCCGCGCACCACGGGCGGCCACACAGGCGCCTTTTACCAGCCGAATCCCGCCAGCGACGGACGCATCGGCGGAACGTGGACGCGCACCTATACGACCGCCGATTTTAACGGTGTGTGCGATTTCCTGGTCGCCTATGTCACGGACACCGATCCGAACAACTTCTCGATCGGCGACGGCGATCAGCGTGGCTACGGATACAACTACCTCGAACGCGAGGCCGCCGATGCCGCCGTCCCGGTTCGGCCCACGCTCGCTTACACCGGCGCCGACGGCCACCCGGTCAATGACCTGCGCTTCCGGTGCGGCGCGTTCGCCGATCCGCAGGGCGACGGCACGTTCGGCGCGATGCAGTGGCGCGTGGCACGGATCGCGGCGCCGGGGCTGGCCGGCTACGTCGAGGGCGAGCCGTTTGCCTACGAAGCGACCGAGGTGTGGTCGTCGGGCGAACTGGCGGCGTTCGAGGATGAAATCCGCCTGCCCGCCGGCGCCACGCAGCCCGGGCGCACGTACCGGGCGCGCGTGCGGTTCAAGGACGATACCGGTCGCTGGAGCCGGTGGTCGCCGGCCGTGCAGTTCGTCGCCGGGCTGCCGGATGTGAGTGTCTTCACCGCCAGCCTGGTCATCAGCGAAATCATGTACCACCCGCTCGATGCGAGTCCGTCGGAGTTCGCCGCGGGTTTCGGCGACGAGGACTTCGAGTTCCTCGAGCTGCGCAACATCGGAGCGAGCAGCCTCGACCTGACCGATGTGCGGTTCACGAAGGGGGTCGACTTCGATTTTCCGGCCGGGTTCGTCCTGGCGCCGGGCGCCGTCACGCTGGTGGTCAAGAACCCCGCGGCTTTCGCGATGCGCTATGGCGACGGGCTGCCGGTCGCCGGCAGCTACGCCCCGGATTCGCTGAGCAACGGCGGCGAGTTGCTCAAACTGTCGTACGGCGGGGGCACGCCGATCCGTGAATTTGCCTATGGCACCGACGAGCCCTGGCCTCCGGCCGCCGACGGCGCGGGGTATTCGCTCGTGCTCAAGGATCCCGAAACGGCGCCCGACCACGCCGTGGCGGCCCATTGGCGCGCTGGCGCCCGCCTGGGAGGAACCCCGGGCGCCGACGAAGAGGACGAAAGCAACGATGACCGGACATTCGCCGCCTGGGCCGAGGCTCATGAGGTCGGCGGCCCTTCCGAAGATCCCGATGCGGATGGGCTGGACAACCTGACGGAATACGGGCTGGCTACCGACCCCCGCCATCCCACGGCCGCCGCCGG
Organism: uncultured Akkermansia sp.; assembly: GCA_964647495.1. Classification (GTDB taxonomy): domain Bacteria; phylum Verrucomicrobiota; class Verrucomicrobiia; order Verrucomicrobiales; family V1-33; genus CAJBME01. The sequence continues at coordinate 2,606 of CAZYHO010000601.1, forward strand.
AACGCCGGTCGGGGCCGTGCAGGTGCTCGACGTGGAGGGCGCCTCCGGGACGTACCTCACGCTGACTTTCACGCGACCGCTCGACGCCGACGACCTGAGCTGGCAAGTCCGGTTTTCCGGCGCGCTCGGCGACTGGACCGCCGAGGGCGTGTGGCTCAGCACCACGCCACACGAAAACGGCGCCGCCACCGAAGTCTGGCGCTCGCCGGATCCGCTCCCGGCGACCGGCAGCCTGTTCGCCCGGTTGGTCATCACGATGAAGTGAGCTTCGCAAAACGCCCCGGTCATTGTCGGCTTCAGCCGGGCAGCGAAGCCTGGTGCAAACAAGCGCCGGGCAACCCCTCCGCCGCACCCGTCAGACGCCACGACCGGACCCGCGACTTGAGCGGCTCCCTCCAGGGCGCCGGTGGCGTCGGCCGCCTCATCCGCCCACACCTCAACTCACTCACCTGCTTCCCCGGCTGCCACGGTAACGGAAATGTCGCCGAACATCCGCT
>CAZYHO010000602.1:0-3093 GCA_964647495.1 uncultured Akkermansia sp.
TCACGTTTCATCGCGGAAGCGGCGTTCGAGCCAGTGCGAGAACCAGGCGATGGGGAGGGTGAGGGCGAGGTAGCCGAGGGCGAGCGGCACGTAGCCTTCGAGGCCGGCGTAGGTGCGTGAGATGAAATTGCGCGTGTTGTAGAAATATTCGGTGACGCCGATCACGTTGAGGAGCGATGAGTCCTTGATGAGCGAAACGAAGAGGCCGGCCACCGCCGGCAGCACGCGGCGGAGCGCCTGTGGAATGATCACGTAGCGCCAGACCTGCACCGGACTGAATCCGACCGCGCGCGCGGATTCCCACTGCGTGCGCGGAATGCTCTCGACGCCGCCTCGCAGGATTTCGCCGAGATACGCCCCGGCGAACACCGAAAGCAGCAGCACGCCGATGAGGAACTTGTCATCGAGACCCGCCTGGCTCAGCGGTCGCGAGAGCAGCGGCGCAAGAATCATGAAGTAGCCGAACAGCAGGTGCACCAGCAGCGGCGTGTCGCGCACGAATTCGAGAAACCCGCGGCACACCCAGCGCACCACAGGCAGCGACGACCGCTGCCCGAGCAGGAAAAGCACGCCGACCACCACGCTCCCCGCCAGCGCCGCCAGCGAAATCCCCAGCGTCGTGATCCAGCCGCGCCAGAGCGCCTCGCGGTACTCCCAGGCCGCGCCCCATTGCGTCGACCGCCCGAGCCTCCCGAAGATCGTCGTGCACAGCCACGCCAGCCCGATCGCCAGGGCGATGGCGACGGCCACGTTGGCGGCGTGCTGGCGGCGGGTCATGCGGGTCATGCGGTGACTCGGTGACGGCCGGCGGCCGCGCTCAATGCCCGCTGCCCGCTTTTTCCGCGCCGAGGCCCGTCTGGGCGCGCACGTTCAGCTCGGCGAATCGGGCCTCGGCCGTTTCGTCCTGCGCCGAGCACACCGTGCCGAGCCAGGCGCCGAGGAAACCGAGCGGGATACTCAGGATGCCCGGGTTTTCGAGCGGAAACAGGGCGCCCTCCTTGCCGAACACACCGTTCGGACTCAGCAGGATGAGAATGATCGACGAGCCGAGCCCGGCGGCCAGCCCGCTCACGGCGCCGGTCGTATTGAACCGTTTCCAGAAGATGGAAAACAGGATGACCGGCAGGTTCGCCGAGGCCGCGACGGCGAAGGCCAGCCCGACGAGGAACGCCGCATTCACCCCCGGCCCGAGGAAGATGGCGATGGTGATGCTCACCGCGCCGGCGAAGAACGCGGTGATGCGCGCGACCCGCACCTCCTCGCCTTCGCTCTTCGGTTTTCCGTGGTGGATGACGTTCGTGTAAAAGTCGTGGGCGAAGCTCGTGCTCGCGCTCATGGTCAGGCCGGCGACGACCGCGAGAATGGTGGCGAAGGCGACGGCGCTGATGAAAGCGAAAAAAAGCTCCCCGCCAAGCTGCAGCGCGAGCAGCGGCGCGACCATGTTCGTATTCTCCTTGCCGTCGGCCGTCAGGATCTGCTGTTTCTCCAGCAAGGTCGCCGCTCCGAACCCGAAGAACGTCGTCAGGATGTAGAATATCCCGATGATGGCGATCGCCCAGATCACCGAAACGCGCGCGGTTTTCGCGTCCGGCACCGTGTAAAACCGCACGAGGATGTGCGGCAGGCCTGCCGTTCCCAGCACCAGCCCGAGCGCCAGCGAAATGAAGTCCAGCGGCCCCCAGGGATTCACGGCGGCTCCGAATTTCATGCCCGGCTCCATCAGGTTCACCGGATCCGCGCTGCCCGCGTAGTCGGCCTGGCTCACCGCCGTGAAGAATGTCGTCAGGCTGTAGTTGTGGTGGCCGAGCACCATCCAGCTCAGCGCGAACGCGCCCGCCATCAGCAGGATCGCCTTGATGATCTGCACCCAGGTCGTGGCCAGCATCCCGCCGAACACCACGTAGATCAGCATCAGCACGCCGACCCCGATCACCGCGGGCGCGAACTCGATGTGGATCAACTCTTTGATGATCCCGCCCGCTCCCACCATCTGCGCGATCATGTAAATGATCGAGACCATCACCGTGCTCAGCGACGCCATCGCGCGCACCGGCCGCGGGCTCATCCGGTACGCCAGCAGGTCGGCCATCGTGTATTTGCCCGCATTGCGCAGCGGCTCGGCCACCAGGAAAAGCACCGTCAGGTAGGCCACCAGGAACCCGACCGAGTACATGAACCCGTCGTATCCCTTGAAACAGATCATGCCCGAGATCCCCAGGAAACTGGCCGCGCTCATGTAGTCGCCCGCCACCGCCAGCCCGTTCTGCCACCCTTTGATCGTGCGGCCCGCCGCGAAATAGGCGGTCGACCCGGTCGCCTTGCGCGCGCTCAGCCAGGTGACGACCAGCGTGACCGCCACAAACGCGAGGAACATGCCCAGGGCCGGAGTGAATTGAAGCGCGGCGAGCATGGGTCAGCGGGAGGTCGAATGATCGAGCGAGGCCAGCAACGTGTGCTCCATGCGATCCCATTCGCGGGACTTGTGCACATAGATCGCGGCCAGAATGAAGGTCATCGCGAACTGCGACAGCGCAAAGAGGTACGCCCCGTTCACCGGACCCAACACCGGCTTCTTCATCGAGTCCGGAAAGTACCCGACCACCACCGGCAACGCCATGTAGTACACCAGGAAAAACACCGTCGCCGGAACGATGAATCGCCTCTTGGCCGCCAGCAGCGCCTTGAATCCGGGATGTCTTTGGATGGCAGCCCAGTCGGGCGGGTCTGTGGGGACGCTCATGGTCAAAAGTCCCGCGAGGCTAGGAATGCCCTGCCCGGGTGTCAATCGCCGCCAGTCGGAAAATCGCGGCCGTGACGCTGGCCGTGACGCTGGCCGTGACGCTGGCCTCTGGCCTGCGCGCCCAACGCCCAATAGGCGTCCCCGCCTGTTGAACCCAAAGGAACTGCAGTGAGCATCACAGCTCTCCGGGGGGGGACGGCTCGCCTCGGGATCGGGCTCGCTTCCCACTGAGCGGGCGGCCCTGCGGGGAGTGATCCATCCGGGCAGAGCGGTGATCCTCGCCGCAGTCCCAAGAGCCTTTGGCGTTCGGATACACGCTCAGTATGAAAGAGAAGGATCGGGGACAGACCCCT
>CAZYHO010000603.1:0-3084 GCA_964647495.1 uncultured Akkermansia sp.
CAAGACCCCCGGCCGAAAAAACGCGCCTCGACCGGCTCCGGTGTCGAACCGTGAACCGTGAACGATGCGACGCCAAATCAACCCCCGCCTCGAACGGCCGCCGACGTCGGATCAATCACCCGACCGCGCGGCCGCTGCTTTATGAAGACTGGATACCTGATCGATATGGACGGGGTCATTTACCGGGAAAACCACCTCATCACAGGGGCGGCGGACCTGGTGGATGCCATGCTTAAAAACAGCGTGCCGTTCCTCTTCCTCACCAACAACTCGGCGCCCACGCCCGAGGATCTCGCGGTGCGGCTCGGCCACCTTGGAATCCACGGTATCGGCCCGCGCCATTTCTACACATCGGCCATGAACACGGCCGATTTCCTGAGCGAGACCGACCCGCAGTGCACCGTGTACGTCATCGGGGAAGGCGGCCTGCTCTCGGCCCTCCACGAACGCAAGATCCCCAGCGACGCGATCCACCCGCGTTACGTGGTCGTCGGCGAAGGCACCACCACCATGGAGAAGCTTATCAAGGCGCACGAGTGCCTGGAGCGCGGCGCCCGGCTGCTCGTCACCAACCCCGACAACTGGTGCCCGGTGGCCGCGGACAAAACGCGGCCCGGCGCCGGCGCCACCGCCGCATTCCTGGAGGCGAGCACCGGCCGCCGCGCCTATTTCCTCGGCAAACCGAACGGATACATGTTCCATCGCGCCTGCCGCAAGCTGGCCCAGATCGCGCTCAGCGAGCCTGAGGAGGTGATCATGATCGGCGACACCATGGAAACCGACATCCGCGGCGCGGTCGAGGCCGGCCTCCGGTCGTTCCTGGTCCTCAGCGGCTCCACTTCGCTCGATGTCCTGCCTGACTACGTCTACCAGCCCACCCGCATCCTTCATAGCATCGCGGACCTCAGCGAGGAAATCCTCACCGGCCGCCCGTCCGATCGCCTCGACAGCCCGGTGCTCCAGGCCTCGCGCCCGACCCGCCGCAGCCGTTTCGCGCAAGGTTCGCCGCTCCCCGCCAAGCCGCGCCCCCGTCCCGCGATGACGAGGTGAGGGGGGTCACGGTGCACGGTGCATGGGGCCATAACCCCCATACGCCTGTCAAGGCGCCGCGCTGATTTCCTCAACGGCCGCGAGGACATCGGCGACCATCATATACGGCTCGACGCCGAGGTGGCGCCAGCGCAGGCGGCCGGAGCCGTCGAGAATAAAAACGCCGTGGATCGGATCCCCGTAGAATTCGTCCATGACTCCCCAGGCCTGGAAGGCGCGGCGATCGTGATCTGAGAGAACCGGAAAAGCGAAGGGACGGCGGGCGGATTCGGATTCCAGGCTGGCGAATGTGGTGGCGACGCCGGCGGGATCGTCGGTGCTGACGGCGACGAGCCGGGCGCCAGCTTTCGTGAAGCGCGCGGCCATCGGATCGAACGTGCGAAGCTGGTCCATGCAGTGCCGGCATTCGTGGCCGAGGAAAAAGAGGAAGACGGTCGGCTGGCCGCCCTGGACTTGAGCGAGCGACTGCGGAGCGCCGTCGGCGGCGGCGAGCGTCCAGGCGGGGAGCTGGCCGGTGGGGCCGGCGGGGCCGGCCGGGCTTGCGGGAGGTTTGGGGATCGGCGGCCATGAGACCGTCGAGGAGGCGGATTCCTCCTCGGTGAGCCGTTGCTGGGTGGCATGCGACACGGCGAGGAGCAGTTCGCGTTCCGGCTGGGCGTTGGGTTGAACGCGGACCGCCTCGCGCGCCAGACGCATGGCATCGATCGGCGAGTCGAGGGCGAGGGCGAGGCGGGCGGAGCGGGCGGGCGGGATATGCCGCAGCGCGCCGAACCGGCCGCGCGCCTCATCGATGGCGCCACGGCTGATGAGGTTGTGCAGTTGAAGCTCCTCTTCCATTCCTTCGAAGACCGGCACTTCCTGCAGCGGGATGCCGGTCGCACCGGTACGCACTTGCGCCAGCAATCGCTGGACTTCCGTGAGCCAGGCGTGCGCCTCCGGAAGCCGCCCCTGCACGAAGGCGGCCAGCGTGCGCGCATGAGCCAGGACAAAACGATCCCGCAACGGAGCCTTGCCGGGCAAGTCCGGTTGCGCCGCCAGACGGTCCCACGCCTCCAGCCGCAGCCATGCTTCCACGCGTGCCTGGACCGGCACTTCGTCCGGAAAGTCGGCGTGGCCCGCTGCGGCCAGGGCTGTCACCCCGGCGATCCTCATTTCCTCGAACATCCGCCAGTCTTCCATGTCGGCGGGATGGCGGGCGCCGGCGAGAGCCCCCGCAGCCGTGTACCAGGCGGATGCTTCGAGCGGGCGGCCGAGCCGCTCCAGCATGGCGCCGGCATCGCGATAAGCGCCGGGTGTGGCCGGAACATTCTTGAGCGCGTCGACCGCGTGGTTCGGGGCGACCGCGAGCCACAGCAGGTACGCGCGTGCCGGATGGTCGGGGAAATCGGTGAGCAGTTCGCGCAGCCGCAGATGCGCCTCTCCACGCAGGCCGGCGCTTGCCAGGCTCCGCACGAGCAGGGCGGTCATATCGTATTTGGCAGGCCCGCTGGCCGACCTCCAGGCGGCGCGCACGTTGCGTGACCAATCCGATTGTGCCCTGCGGCGTGCGGCCCCGCGTTTCTGGCTCAAAGCCGCGTATCCCTGGATGATGAGGCGTTCGTTTTCGGAGGAGTCGGCGCTCCTGGCCAACGCGCGGTTGGCAAACGCCAGCGCCCGGCCCGGCAGCGCTTCATTCGCCAGAGCAAGGCCGAGATAAGCCATGGCGTTCCCTTCGTCCTGAATGCAGGCCAGACGAAACGCCCGTTCCGCCTCGCGGTCGTCCAGCGCATGCAACGCGTACCATCCGAGCCTCAGCGCCTCGTCCGCCGGCGTGTCGCGCGTCGCCCCGTCCGGCAGGTCGAATGGTCCTTCGTCGAAGACATTTTCCCAGGCCGGCACCGCCCACGGGTCGGCGCCCCGGCTCATGACATGTGTCTTCGCCGCCAGCGGACCGGCCGCCAGCGCCATCGCCACAAGAAGAAAGGAAACACCCGGTGCCCAGCGCATGACGGCTCTATTGTCGCCGCGACCGCGGGTTTGTCATCGGTCGTTTTA
>CAZYHO010000604.1:0-3073 GCA_964647495.1 uncultured Akkermansia sp.
CTCCCTGAGTTCCGGCGGAATCGAAGGCACACCTTCCAGCACCAGCGTGCCCGGCGCCGGATCGGCAAGACCGGCCAGCGGCAAAACAAAAACAACGGCAACAAGATGTCGAATCATCCTGCCCTCTCGCATTCATCACCGGCGAATTCAACCCGCAACTGCCCGCCACCTCGTCCAACCAATGATGGCGGCAGCCCACTCCCTCCCTCGCCATCGCCGTCCGTCAAACTCGCCGTCATACCAACCGGCGGACCGATCCCTTCAGACTCTGAACTGAAAATCGCCAGTAAAATGCCGGTGGCACGCGGCTACTTCAACATTAATGGCGGGCCCAACACCATCCAGCCCACTAACTGAAACAGTCGTTGCGACCCGATGCCGGCGGGCGCACGCCATGCCGCCGACGTTATATGCAGAAAGGCGAACGGTGGAATCCGCAGTCCCGTTCGGAGCGCCATTGCTGCTGATGTTGGCGCTGGTGTCGGGATTGCAAGTCATGAAGATGTCGCCAGCGATAATCACTTTCTGAGTGCCGGTGTATTCACTGGTTGCCCACATCTCGATTTGAGTTTTCATTTTCCCGGTGGTCCCTTTTGGCGCCGTTGATTTCGCGCTTTGCGCCCACGTCCCCGGAGCCCGGCGGCATGTGGCCCGGGGTTTTCCGAACAGGTGAATGGAGCCGCGACAACCTCATAAACAACCTGGCAATCACTTGCCAGCACTTCAAACACCAGTCCATTGAGGGCGCGCATGGTTCCGGCATTGGCCATCCCTGCTTTCCCGGGAAATCATCGTCGGCCGAAGGTTGTATTCCAGAGTGACGGGTCAAGGGCTTTCAGCGAATCGCTTTCGGCATAGAGGGTATGGAAATCTTGACAGTTCCCCCCCCGCCTATGGGGGACATGGTGGAGTCGGGACGGATTTTTCGTGGCGAGTGCGTTTATAATCGCAAGCTCGCGGCAGAGGCCAGAAAAGAGTTCGTCCACAAACTGTTGAATTGCGCCATGCCATTGACAATCAAACGCAAAGAACCGAAAATGGATCGCGCGCACACGGTGGCGCTCGATGCGCCGCAGAGCGAGAGTTTCCGGTTCTGGGGAGGATTCTGGCGTTCTCTTTGTTGTGGACGTTTTTCACTTTAACCACCCTCCGTCCGCTCGCGAACCGGCTCACAACTTTATCCCCAGCCCCGCGTAGGCCGCGCGTACTTCTTCCATGAGCTGGGCCTCGGTTCGTCCATCGAGCAGCACCTGAAGGTTTTGCTTGATCATTTGCTCGCGCGCCGCTCCGAAGAACAACTCACGCGGCATCGCGGGCGGCCGCAGATGCTTCGGATGCTCGAACGATCCATCCGCGTGCACCTTGACCTCCGGCCGGCGTTTGAAGGCGGCCAGTTCGCGCTCATACGCCTCGATTTGCCGGCACGGCCCGGCGCTGGCGCGCATGTACCGCGCGAACCGCTCGCCGTCCCCTTTGCCGTCGAGGTGCATGAAATAATAGACCAGCAGGTAGCTTGTCATGTAGAGCCGCTGCGTCCGGTGGTTGTCGGTCGCCATGATGCGGTTCCATTCGCTGTTGGAAATCCGGAACAGCCTCTCGATCGAATACGGCTCCGGCACGCCGCCCGCCATCCGGCGTTTGCGGAATTCCATGTACTCTTTCAGCCCGTTCCTGGCCTCGGACGGACGGAACCGCCCGTTCTTGAGCGGCAGGTTGCCGGTGTACTCGGCCGTGCCCTCGACCACCCATTGCGGCAGATACGGCAGCCAGAAATGCATCAACTGATGCGTCAGCTCGTGCACCAGCACATGCGTGTCAAAATCCTCCGCCATCCGGAACGCGCTGCCCACCTCGCGCAGCCCGATGCTCTCGAACGGCACCATCAGCCGCTTGCGGTGCGTGAAATACGATCCCGCGCTCCCGGGCAGGCCGCCCGCCCTGGAGTACGCATCCATGTTCCTGAACAACGTGGCGCGAAAATACGCCCCCTCCGCCGGCCGCGGCTGGATGTCCCATGGCAGCGCCCGCACCAGCTCGTACGTGGCCTCGAACGAGCGCCCGACCTCCTTCGCCAGCGAAACCGCCAGCCGCCCCTGCGACTCGAACTCGAAATGCGGCGTGCGGTACACGTACCTCGAATTCGCCGCATCCTCCATGACCACATCCACCTTCAGGTCGATCGTCGGCACACCCACCAGATCCGGCAGCGCCAGTTTCAGCGGCCGCCGTGCCAGCCACTGCTCCACGTACTCCCGATCCGCCTGGATCAATCGGTCCCGCGCCACCGCCGTCACCGATCCGCTCTCCAGGCGAAGCCGCACATCCAGACCGTCCGCCTCCACCAGCGTCGCCTCCACCGTCTTTCCCTCCTGGCTCGTCCAGATCCGCGGCGTTTCTTCCGCGCGCGCCACCACAAGGCTGGCGCACACCGGCAGAATCCACCAACAGTCGGGGAATTTGAGCATAAACGGTACCAATGCCATCGGGTTCGCCTCGAAGGAAGCGAAAATCCGCGCGGCTCTGACAGAATCCGCGGGACCGCCACGTAATCGCGGAGGCATCGTTGTGCCCGGTCCATGGTGGGCCTGGGCGCCGCGATGCGAAACACCGAACACTCTGCCGCACTTCATGAAGACCCTCAAACAGCGGTTCAGCCAGTGGTTCAACCCGCGGCAGGAAAAGAAGCGAACGGGAACACTCTGGCGGGCGCTGTATCGGCGCTCGCTGGTGGAAGACCCGGAGACCCTGTGCGCGACGGTCATGCTCATCGAGCAGCGCTTGCCGGCGAACATGAAACACTTCCCGAAGGACTTCCGGTGGTGCTCGTGCGCGCACGCTGAGTCGACTGGCAGCACCAGCCTGATCCGCGTGAATATCAACGATGCCCGGATGCTTTCCGGGGACAGCCCGGCCAGCCGGCTCACCACGTCCCTGTACAGTTTGACTTGAGGCCGGTAGCCGGTAAGGATCAAAAAAGTGGGTGTCTGCCATCCGCTGTCTCCACCACCACCATGACCCGCGCCCATGATCTGCCTGCCCGCCCACGGAAGCAAATTCCTGGCAGTCGTTGAGG
>CAZYHO010000605.1:0-3070 GCA_964647495.1 uncultured Akkermansia sp.
ATCGGATGCGGATTTGGGCTTGAGAGGGGAAGGGGGTGGGGCAGTCTGGGCGGGCTTGGAGGAGCGGGCGTCGGCCGGTTCCTGGCGATGAATGCATGGTTGAATCTTCAGACTTGTCGCGTCGGCCGCCGTGGGTGGTGCGTTGGTCGTTGGGCGTCCCGGTAGCAGCCGCGGCGGCGGTGTTGTTCTTTGGGCGGATCTGGGGGGTGTCGCCCCCGTGGCCCGCGGTGGCGACGGTCGCCACGGTGGGCTGGCTGCTGGCGGCTTGGGCCCGGTGGCCGATGCTCAGGTCCGGGAGCGAACGGTGGCTGATGCCTGGAGTGGTGGCGGTGGCATGCGCGGCGGTGTTTTACTGGGGCGGGTGGAAGCTGCCGCGAGGGCTGGTGCATGCCTCGGTGCTGGTGCTCGGACTGGCGGTGATCGAGGGTGCGCTGAGCCGGGGGAAACCGCATCCGTTTTTTGCGCGGCTGGTCATGGGCGGGTTTGCGGGGCTGCTGATATTCAAGGTTTTTTCGACGATGCAGGCCGGGAGAGCGGGGGAATTGGCCGGGTGGGATCGGGGGCCTGCAGGGATCGGCTGGCGGGTGGGGCTGATGGCGGTGGCGCTGCTGGGAAGCGTCTGGCTGATCGGGCAGGCGGACCGGGTGGCGGTGTGGGGCGGTGTGAGGCGCGGACTGCGCTCGGTGATTTTCGCCGCGGGTGTGTGGCTGCCGCTGGTGTGGTGGGACGCGGCCGAGCTGGTCCGCGAGTTTCAGAGACCGGAGAACGCGGCGTTCGTGGCGCTGGTTTACCTGGTGGCGTGGGGACGCCCACAGGGAGCGAGTGAACGGGGGCCGGGGAAGCGATGGCCTGTGCTGGTGGCGTCCATCGTGCTGTGCGTGCTGTGCGCGGCAGGCGCGATGGTCTGGGACGCGCCCGGGGCGGCGCCACCACGGCTGGTTTTTTTCGGTGTCGCGGTGGGCGCGGCGGTGCTGGCATCGATGATCGGGCTGGCGTGGGCGATCGGGAAGCCGGGACGGGCGGCCGGGTGGTTTCCGGAGGTGGCGCTGGTGGCGATGGCGCTGACGGCGCTGACGCGATCATGATTGGCGGTGGCACGGGGGGAGGAAAAGTGCACGTTGGCGGGCGATGAGCGCTGCCGCATCGGCCCGCCGGCCTGAGCCCGAGGTGTGTCCACTGGAACGACACAGCTTCGACTGGTTGTCGTCAGGGCGCGCTCTCCTGGAGGCGAAACTGGCGGCAATCGGGCGGGCGGAGCGGGAAGTGCTGCTGGAGATGTATATATTCCGGCCCGGGCCGGTGGGCGACCGGTTTCGCGGGGCGCTGGCCGGCGCGGCGCGGCGTGGGGCGGCTGTCCGGGTGCTGCTGGACGCGTTCGGGTCGAGCGGGCTGCCGGCGGGCTATTTCGGCGAGCTGGTGGCGGCGGGCGGCGAGGTGAGGCTTTTCAACCGGCCGAGTCTGGCGACATGGTCGCTTCGCAACCACCGGAAGATGCTGGTGGTGGATCAAGGGGAGGCGATTGTCGGCGGGTGCAATATTTCGCAGGAATATGACGGCGACGGCGTCTCCGAGGGCTGGAGGGACGGGGGAGTGGCGGTGCGAGGCCCGGTGATGGACTGTATGGTGCGGGAGTTCGATGCGCAGTGGGCGCTTGCGGAGGAACAACAATGGAGGCACCTGGAGGATCACAAGCGGCGCCGGCGGCGGATCCCTTGCGGCGCGGAGGTGGACGCGCTCTTCGTGTATCCCGGTTTCAGATCCAACGCTTTCCGCGACGCTATGGTCGACGACCTCGGCCGGGCCCGGCGTGTCGGGATCTGCTCGCCGTATTTCCTGCCCAGCGTCGCCCTGCGGCGGCAGATCGCGTCGCCCGAGCGGCGCGGAGTCGATGTGCGCATTCTGCTTGCCGGAAAGACCGATGTTCCGCTCATGCAGTGGGCCTCGCGGTCGATCTATCGGTTTTTCCTCGACAGGGGGGTGGAGATTTTCGAGTACCAGCCGCAGATCCTGCACGCCAAGGTCCTGCTGCTCGATGACATCGTGTATATCGGGTCGTCGAACCTCGACCCGCGCAGCCTGCGCATCAATTTCGAGTTCATGCTGCGCATCCGGGACGCGGAACTGGCCGCGCTGGCATGGCGGCAGTTCGAGATGGACCTGGCGCATTCGCGTGAGTGGACACTGGAGGACTTGCAGGGGTACCGGACGTGGTGGATGCGGATCAAGCAGCAGGTCGCCTATTTCCTGCTCGCCCGGCTGGACCCGCGGGTCGCCGAAGGCCAGTTGCGCCGGTGGTTGCGGCGGCAGGCAAACCGCCGGATGCCGGCAGCCGACGAACCGGGTCGCGGGCGGGCGCGATCGGTGGAATGACGCGTGGGTGGGGCGGGCGGGGCGAGATTTGAGATTTGAGATTGGCATAGGGTGACAGACACTTTATGGGGTGATCTCGGTTTTCAGGTGATGCCGATATTCAGGAGTACTTGAATGTCGGAGACCCCCCCTTCACTCCGGATTGGGCAGAGGGCGACAGTCGATCTATGGGGGGTTGAAGTGGATTTCCGCTTCCCAACGGGCGGGTGAGGCGCTTTATCTCGGCCGCATGAATCGATTTGACGCGCGCGCGCACGACGAACTTCGCCCAGTGACCTTCGAGCCGGCCATTGCGCCGCACGCTGCCGGGTCGGTGCTGGTCGGCTTCGGGAATACGCGGGTCATTGTGGCGGCGACGATCGACGAGAGTGTTCCTCCCTGGATGAAGCAGCAGAACGTCAGTGGCGGCTGGCTTTCGGCGGAGTACTCGATGCTGCCGTACTCGACGCTGGACCGGAAGCGGCGGGACATTTCGACGGGCAGGCTGGACGGGCGGAGTTCGGAGATCCAGCGGTTGATCGGGCGGTCGTTGCGCGCGGTGGTCGATCTGGAGGCGCTTGGGCCGCGCACGCTGTGGGTCGACTGCGACGTGCTGCAAGCGGACGGGGGCACGCGGACGGCGGCGATCACCGGGGCGGGAGTGGCGGTGGCGCTGGCGTTTCGGAAGCTGATGGCGGAGGGGAAGGTAAAGAAGAACCCG
>CAZYHO010000606.1:0-3055 GCA_964647495.1 uncultured Akkermansia sp.
CACATCATCGGACGAAGTCGCGCGTCTCAGTGGTTTCCGAAACCCGGCCGGGCAGAGGAAGACCCAGTGGCAAGAGGTCAGAAGTCAGAGATCAGAGATCGGAGGGTGAAAGGGTATTCGGTGGTCGGTATTCAGCCAGGAGCCAGGGGCCGGGGATCACAGATCAGAGGCCAGAGATCAGAGATCAGGCGCCAGGGTTCGCTGGCCGACGCTCCGAGATCACAGGCCTGCATCAACCCGGCAGCGTCCATGCAAATGACGAGTGACAAATGACAAATGACCACTGCCCATATCGCCTTCGTTGCGATCCGTCGCTCAAGAAGCTTCCTTCGACTTTGGCACGACAACCGGGTGGCACGTTCACTGCGGTTGGTTGCTACTATCGTTGTTCGCGGAGCCGTCCTTGCGCGGCATCTTCACCGAAGTGCGCGGCGCAACTCGCTCTGGAAGGCGACGACGTCGGCTTCGGGGGGTTGGTAGGTGCGCGGGATGCCGGTCAGTCCGAGCTGGCCCATTTGGTCGAGGTACCATCCGCCTGAGACGCCATCGCTGAAGGTGACCTTTCCGCTGACCATGGTGCCTGGCACGGTGACGGCGTCGACGGTGACGTGCACCCGGGCCGGGCCGGTACCTGCGTCCGGCGCGGCCTCGGCTTCGGGATCATCGGGCGGCAGCCATGCGTCGCTCTCGGGGGTGAGCGCGCCATCGTCCGCGGGCTCGGGGGAGGCGTCCTCGTCCTCGTCCTCAGGCGGCGGCTTGAGGGTGAGGCCGAGGTCCGAGAGGAGGAACCGGGTATCCATGAAGCTGAGCACGACACCCAGTTCGGATTTCAGGCGATCCTGGATTTCGTTCAAGGTGGCTCCGTCGGCCACCCAAGCGGTCACGGTTTGCTTTTGCTCGCTGGTCAATTTCATGGTGCGCCCTATACCCGTAGGGCGGGATGGAGTCGAACGCAACGCGTCAGGGAAAGGACTTTGGCTGCGGATTCCGGATGGCAGCGATCCTGGCGCCCGGCCTGACCAGCGGGACGCCGGCTGAAACGCCTCATGTGGCGGACGCCGTGCGCGGCACGAGTGCCCCGTCGACCGGCTCGGCCAGCACCACGGCGGATTGGTGATCCACGAGCAACCGGCCGTGCTGCGGGGATGACTCGCCGAGGGCGGTCGTCCAGCCGCCATCCGGGAGATCGAAAACACAGTCGGTATCCGGGGAGCCATTGACGACGAGGAGCGCCCGCCGCCAGTCCTCGCCGGGCAGCCCATCGCCGTCGATTTCCAGAACGATCGTATCCCACCATGGATGCGGGTGGAGCTGGCAGCGGTCCGCGATTTCCACCGCGGTGCGCAGCCGGAACAGCGGATGCTCGCGGCGCAGGTCGATCAGGGCGCGCACATGCTCGAACAGCGAGTGAAATTCCGCCTTGCGGCGCCAGTCGATCTTGTTGGTGGCATCGGGCGATTGAAAGCTGTTGGAGTCACCGCCCTTGGTGCGGAGAAACTCGTCGCCGCCATGCAGGAGCGGCACGCCCTGGGCCAGCAGCAGCAGGGTGTAACCCAGTTTACCCATGCGTTCGCGCACCGCGTCATCCGCCTCGGGGCGCGAGACGAGCAGCTTGTCATACAGGCAGAGGTTGTCGTGGCAGGTCATGTACTGGATGACCTGTCCCGGATCGATTCCCCAGGCCGGCTGCCCGAGCAACCCGGCTTTCACCCCCTCGCCGATCCATCCGCGCTGGATAAAGCCTGGCTCATCGCCCTCGGGTGGCCCTTTGACGGCGTTGCGGAACTCGTCGTTGAACGCCCCGCATCCGGTGCCGGCCAGCGCCGCCTTGTCCATCGGCACGCCGTCGATCGGACTCGGCCCCGCCGCCCAGGGCTCGCCGTATATAAGGAGATCGGGCCGCAACGCGCGCAATTCGGCCTCGGCCTGCACGACGGTCTCCCGGTCCAGCAGCGCCATCAGATCGATCCGGAATCCATCCACGCCGTACTCGCGCACCCAGAATTTCAGGCATTCGATGATGAAGCGGCGTCCTTGTTCGGATTCGGAGCGGAAGTCGTTGCCGCAGCCGGATCCGTTCGAGCGTGTGCCGTCCGGCCAGTGGCGGACGTAATAATTGGGCGCCACTGCGTCGAAGCTGGCGGTGCGCCCGAAGTGGTTGGGCACGATGTCGAGGATGACGCCCAGTCCGCGCAGGTGGAGAGCCTGGATGAGGTGTTTGAGTTCGCGCAGCCGCGCATCCCCCATCGGATCGGAGGCGAACATGCCTTCAGGCGAAAAGAACGCCGCCGTCATGTATCCCCAGAAATAGCAATGCTGCAGGTCGTCGCTGTCGAAGTCCTGCACAGGCATGAGCTGCACATGAGTGACTCCAAGCTGGACCAAGTGATCGACCGCGGTGCTCAGGTCAGGACGGCCTTGCAGCGAGGTGCCCGACTCACACCATCCGAGATAACCACCGCGACGCGCCACTCCCGAGGACGACGAGATCGTGAGGTCTCGCACATGCAGTTCGCAGATCACCGCGTCGGTGGGCGCGGCCAGGGGCGGACCGTGACGCCCACGTTCTTTCCAGCCGGGCGGGTCGGTGTGCTCGAGCCGCGTGAGCCGCGCCCGCCGGGCCGAGTCGACCGTGTTCACCGCCCACGGGTCGACCACCTCCGCACGCTCGTCATGGTCGATGCCCGCACATCGCAGGACGTAAAACCGTCCTTCCCAGGGGCCGGGAAGCACCACCTCCCATACTCCGCTGCCCACGTGCACCAGCGGCACTTCAAACCGCCCCGCCGGCCCGGTCGCTTCGTCGTAGAACACCACCCACACCCCCGTCGCCGATGGTGCAAAAACACGTACCCCCAGGCTCTGGGGCGCCACAAAGGCCCCGAACTGGCCGGCCGGCATGGACGAATACATCAGACTGCGTGGACGCTGCGACATGGTTGAGCAAGGCAAAGATGCCTCACTATGAGCAAGCGCCGTGCCTGATCGGGGTTCATGGTGCACGGTTCATGGTGCACGGTTCATGGTGCACGGTTCATGGTGCACGGTTCATGGT
>CAZYHO010000607.1:0-3051 GCA_964647495.1 uncultured Akkermansia sp.
TGCGCGGCCTTGAGCTTCTTCGAATAGTTGGCCGGCGTGAGGCCGAGCAGTTTCGCGGCGGCGGCCGGTTTCCCGCCGGCGCGGACGCTGGCTTCGAGGACGAGTTCGCGTTCCAGGACGGCGAGCAGGGGCAGTCCGGGCGAGCGTTCGGCTTCGTCGAGCAGCCGGCGCGCCCAGGCCGCGGGATCCGGCGGCGCGGCAGGTGTCTCTGACGACTCGGGCGTCCCGGACTTCTCGGGCTCGCGCGATACGGGCGGGCGTGGCGCGGTGACACGGGCGATCTGGCCGGACCCGAGCGGTATGTCCTTCGGGAGAAGGACATCGGCTGTGGCGAGCACGCAGGCGCGGGCCAGCGTATTCTCGAGTTCACGGACGTTGCCCGGCCAATGGTGGTCTTCGAGGTGGCGGATCGCCTCTTCGCTGAGCCGGTGTGGCGGGAGCCGGTGTTCGCGGGCCAGGCGCTGGAGGAAAAAATTGGCCAGCGGCAGCACGTCCTCGTGGCGCTCGCGGAGCGGCGGGATGTGGATGCGGATGACGTTCAGCCGGTAAAACAAATCCTCCCGAAACCGGCCGGTCTCGACGTCGCGTTCAAGAGGCCGGTTCGTGGCCGCCAGGATGCGCACGTCGGTGCGCAGCGTCTGGTTGCCGCCGACTCGCGAGAACTCGCCCTCCTGCAATACCCGCAGGATTTTGCTCTGCACGGGAAGCGGCATGTCCCCGATCTCGTCGAGAAACAGCGTGCCTCCGTCGCACTGTTCGAAGCGGCCGACCCTCTGCGCCACCGCGCCGGTGAAGCTCCCTTTCTCGTGGCCGAAAAGTTCGCTCTCGAGCAGGCTCTCCGGTATCGCCGCGCAGTTGATCGCCACAAATTCCTTGTGCTGCCGCGCGCTGAACTTGTGGATCGCCCGCGCCACCACCTCCTTCCCGCAGCCGCTCTCGCCCGTGATCAATACCGGCGCCGTCGATCGCGACGCCCGCCCGATCAGCTTGAACACACTTTGCATCACCGGCGATTGCCCGATGATCGACTGCTGCAGGTTGTCCAGCGGAGGCGCCACCGCCGCCGTCGTGCGCATCGACTCCCGCGTCTTCAAGGCGTCCTCGACCACCGGGCGCAATTCGTAGCTCAGCGCCTCCTTGCGCAGAAATTCATACGCCCCGTGCTTCATCGCCTCGATCACCGCATTCGTGGGCGGAAATCCGGTGTTCAAAATCACCAGCGCGTTCGGATCGCTCTGCCGGATCCGCCTCAGCAGCTCCATCCCGGTCACCGGCTGCAAATGCAACTCCGCGATCACCAGGTCCGGTCTCTCCTGCTGAAACGCGGCAAACCCCTGGTCCGCATCCACCGCTCCGACTACACGCACGTCCGCCGCGCTCAGGTGCTTGCCGACCCATTGCAGGAAGTCGGCGTCTGGATCAATGGCGAGAACAATCTGCATCGGGACCTCCCGGCGGCCGGACGCCACCACAGGAGCCCCTGTGACAACCACAGATTTCCCCTGAAGTCAACCGGGGCTCGGCCCCGGGCGGAAGGTCCTGCAGCGCGCCTGCCCCGGCCCCCGAGTTTCGCGCCCCGCGCCCGTGCGCCGCAACCCGCCCTTGTTCCCGGTGGCAAATGCGCTATCGGCTCCGCATGTCGAGCAATGCGAAATCATCGGCCACCAAGCCCGGATTGATCGTGGTGACAGGAGCGGCCGGGTTGATCGGCAGCGCCATCGCCTGGGGTCTCAACCGCCGGGGCCAGGAAAACCTCCTGCTCGTCGATTCCCTCGACACCAGCGAAAAATGGAAACACCTCCCCCCGCTGCGCTTCGCCGATTACATGCAGGCGCCCGATTTCCTCGCCAAGCTCGAGTCCGCGCCGGCCCACTTCGGCAACGTCCACGCCGTCTACCACCTCGGCGCCTGCTCAGCCACCACCGAGCGCGACGCCGCCTACCTCGTCCGCAACAACTTCGAATACACCAAAACCCTCGCCAACTGGGCCATCAGCCGCCGCTCACGCTTCATCTACGCCAGCTCCGCCGCCACCTACGGCGACGGCGCCCACGGCATGGATGACAAATCCGACGACCTCGCCCGCCTCCGGCCGCTCAACATGTACGGCTACTCGAAACACCTCTTCGACCTCCATGCCCAGCGCGCCGGTTTCCTCCGCCATATCATCGGCCTCAAGTACTTCAATATCTTCGGCCCCAACGAAGACCACAAAGGCGACATGCGCAGCGTCGTCGCCAAGGCCTACGATCAAATCCTCGCCACCGGCCGCCTCTCGCTCTTCAAAAGCCATCGCCCCGACTTCGCACACGGCATGCAGCGCCGCGATTTCCTCTACGTCAAAGACGCCGTCGATATCACACTCCACCTGGCCGACAAACCGCTCGCCAGCGGCCTCTACAACATCGGCTCCGGCGAGGCCCGCACCTGGCTCGACCTCGCCCACGCCGTCTTTGCCTCCCTCGGCCGCGACCCGCAAATCGATTTCATCGACATGCCGGAACACCTCCGCGACAAATACCAGTACCACACCTGCGCCGACATCGCCAAACTCCGCGCCACCGGCTTCACCCGCGCCATCACCCCGCTCGCCGACGCCGTCCGAGACTACGTCATCAATTACCTCGTCCCGGCACGCTTCCTCGGTGACGAACCGCCAGACACCCGGTAACTGGCAGATCAGCGCGCCGGCCGCCCTGCAAATCACGCCGCACCTTCGCTCGCCGCGCTGCCACCGGCCTCCTCGCCGGACGCGACGCCTCCTGCCCAGGGCCAGCGAACTCCTGCCTCGTGGAATCCGAACTCATCCGCGAGATCAAGAAACTTCAATAATCATGCCCGTCACCACCGGACCAACGCGAGGCCCTCGCCTCGGTCCTGGCCGATCTCGACTCCCATCCCCTGCCCGAACGCACCCACCGCTTCCTCGTCACCGGGCTGGTGATCACGCCTGCCAAGATCTTGAAAGTCACCAACCTTGTTATTTACCAAACCCAAACGATCGTTCATATTCCGTGAACAATGGTGACGCTCACCACATTGTTCCCTAAG
>CAZYHO010000608.1:0-1179 GCA_964647495.1 uncultured Akkermansia sp.
GTTCATTCCCGCATGGCCAGGATTCGTGTGCTGCCGGACGTGCTTGCCAGCCAGGTGGCGGCGGGCGAGGTCGTCGAGAGACCGGCGAGTGTGGTTAAAGAGTTGGTGGAGAACAGCCTGGATGCGGGAGCACGGCAGATCGAAGTCCGCGTGGACCGTGGCGGGACGGCGCTGGTGCGGGTTTCCGACGACGGGTGCGGCATGGCGCGCGAGGATGCGCTCCTCTCACTGGAGCGCCACGCGACGAGCAAGCTGCGGGAAGCCTCCGACCTGGCGTCGATCCGCACGCTCGGGTTCCGGGGAGAGGCGCTGCCGAGTATCGCAAGCGTGTCCCGGTTTTCGCTGGCCACTCGTGAAGCGGACGCGCTGGCCGGCACGGAAGTGGTGGTGGACGGTGGCACGCTGCGGGATGCGCGCGATTGGGGCGGGGCGCCGGGCACGGTCATCGAAGTGCGCGATCTTTTCTTCAACGTGCCCGCGCGGCGGAAATTCCTGCGCAGCGAGAACACGGAATTCGGGCACATCGAGCAGTCGGTGCGCGTGCAGGCGCTGGCGCATCCGGAGGTCGGTTTCACCCTGCTGCGCGACGGAAGGATTGTATTTCAATTGCCATCCCGCGCCCCGCTCGCCACGCGAATCACCGGTTTGATCGGGGCCGATCAGGCGAGCGGACTGATCGAAAGAACACATGTGGAGCGCGGCGGCCTGCGCGTTCATGGATGGATATCGGCGCCGGGCCGCGGGCGCGCCGATCGGTCGCTCAGCCTGGTTTTCGTGAATGGCCGCGCGGTGCAAAACCCCGCACTCGGTTACGCCCTGCGCGCCGCATACGGAGACACGCTCGCCCGCGGCCAGCACCCGCTGTGTTTTCTTTTCGTGGAAATGGATCCGGCAGCGGTCGACGTAAACGTCCATCCGGCGAAGCGGGAAGTCCGGTTCCGTGACGGACTGGGCGTGCAAGCGGCGCTGGCGGCGGTTTTACAGGAATGCCTGAGGCCCGGCGCGGCCGCGATCCCGCCCGAGGCGGCGCCGGCGTCCACCACCGGCGATCGCTGGATGCCGCGCAGTGAGCGGAAGCCGCGCGACGGCGTCCATGCATTTCCGGGCGAGCCTTCCCCATCACCTTCGTCCGTGCGCCTCAGCCGGATTCCGACGCAACCAGGACTCCGGCTTCCGGCC
>CAZYHO010000608.1:1279-3045 GCA_964647495.1 uncultured Akkermansia sp.
GACACATCCCCCGCCGTGAACACAGCCGGCTCGGCCCCCGGGAACCCGCCGCCGGCGCACACTGATGCCACCGCCGGCGAGCCGCCGCGCGCTGCCTCCGGCGGCGCACCGGGGCCTGTCGGGGAGATCCCTGGCGCGGCTCCCGCTTTCCGCCCGCTCGGATTGCTGGCGCAGTGTTACGCGGTCTTCGAAGGCGACGAAGGACTGGTTCTCATGGATCTGCGCGCGGCCCACGAACGCATCCTTTACGAAGCGCTGCGCGTCCAGTCGCTCGCCGCGCCCACCGCCTCCCAGCCGCTGCTCGTGCCTCTCGTCATCACGTTGCCACCGCGCGAAACCGCTCTCGTCCGCGACCACCTCCCCCTTCTCCAGCGCATGGGGTTCGCACTGGAGGAATTCGGCTCGAATACCATCAAAGTCGAAGCGCTTCCCGCGCATCTCCCACCCGCCGCCGACCCCGCCTCCTGGCTCGCCGATCTCCTCCACGAACTCGCCCGCTCAGGCGAAGGCAGCGCCCGCACCCGCCTCGACTTCGACTCGCTCGCCGCCACAGTCTCCGCCCGCGCCATCCCGCGCTCCACCGCCCGTACCGAAGCCGAAATCACCTCGCTCCTCACCCGGCTCCTCGCCTGTGACATGCCTTACTGCGATCCGCTGGGGCGGCCCACCCTCCTCCAGTTCTCCCACCAGGAACTCGCCCGCAAGTTCGGCCGCCGCCCGGCCTGACGCACCCGGCCCCCGCTTTTTCAAGCGGGTCGGACGGGTCAGACAGATCCCGTCATTCTGCACGAATCATCCCGGAAATCCGGAGCGACCGCGTTTCCAACGGAAGACCGCGATCCTGGCCATAGTGGCTGCTGGCGGTGGCCCGGCGCGCCCATTGGCGCGAACCGTCGGTACCGACGAGTTGCACCGCATCGATCTCGTTCCATCCCGGCACACGGCGCGTGTCCAGTTCGATCCGGATCTGATCGCTGGTCACGCCGGGTGGAACCGCCAGCGCGCGCTCCACGCTTTCCCCTTCCGCGGGTGTCGTCCCTTCCCACAACGTCTTCCAGGCGCCGTCGGGCATGAGCGCACTCACTTTGGCCAGCGCGCCCGGATTAAAAGACTCATGGATGACGATCTCGCCGACCTCCACCGGGCGCTCGAATTCGACCTGCAGCCACTCGATCCCGCCATCCGGGTTCCGGGAGGCCCACGCGGTCGCATAGTCGCCGTACTCGTCTGTGTCCGGCGGCCCCGCAACCTGGCCGGGCGACCACGACGGGCCGCCCGCTTCCGTGGCCGACGCATCGAGAAGCGCGGATTGCAGCGACTGCGCGAGTTCGCGGGCCGCTTCCGCGGACAGCGGCGGCAACAGCGTGCCGTCTCCCGTGTGCACCATCACCGATCCGTCGGGCTGCCGCTCGACACGCGCGGAAAACGCAGCCGGCAAGCTGGCGGCAGGCGCGGGCTGCCGGACCGATGCAGCCGATCCAGGCACGCGCGGTACAGCCGATCGATCCGAGGGTTCTCCGGCGCCGGGCATGGCAGGCCCCCCGTGCCCCGCCGCCGTCACCACCGTGGGCGCGGCCGGCACATTGGACCGGCTCGCCTGAGCCGCGGCAGCCGTGCGCAGCCGCGCATTCACGATCGATAAACGCCCCACCCACCCGCCCAGCAGAACGATCGCGATCAATAGGATCAACGTGGACCGAGGCATGAACGAAAAAGGCCGAACCACCAACAGGCCGGCTCAAGCATACGAGCCTACCGCGGATTCC
>CAZYHO010000609.1:0-3043 GCA_964647495.1 uncultured Akkermansia sp.
TCGAGCGCATTCAGGAGGCGAACAAGCGGAAGGCGCGCGAGCAGATGGCGCGGGACTCGAAGGAGCACAAGCGCGAGGAATTTGCGATGCTGGAGGAGCTGTACCAGAAGGGCCACATTTTCGAGGAGATCCGCAAGGACCACGCGACGGCGACGTCACACAACGGGAAGCTGATTGTCGAAGCCATTCCGCAGTGAAGCGCGGCGCCCTCACTTCGCTGCTGGCCATGGGAGCCCGCGGAGCCCGCGGGGAGGAGGATGGCGGCTCCGTCCATGAAAACGACGAGACACTGCCGTACGATCCGGGAGAAATGCTGGCGGGCGTCGATACCCACATCCGCCGCGCCGAGGAGCTGCTCGCCGGCAGCTTACCACCCGACACGGTCGACTACGAACCGCCCGGGACTCCGGCGAATTGAATGCGTCATCGATGAAAACTGTGCTCGCCAAATTCAGCCTTTTCCTGACCCTGAGCGCGTTGATGCACACCGCGCCGGCGGAGGATGCCGTGCCGATCCCTGCCGCGGGCCATGGCCTTCCGCGCCCGTGGTCGAGTGGCTTCGATCTGCCTGGAAATGCCGTGCCGCTCTCTGCCGCGGACCGGCCGGCATCGTGGACGGTGAACGATGAGGAGGTCACGGCGGCGGGCGAGAACGCGGACTGGGTGGTGCGCCGCCTCGAGCCCAACGTGCGGATCCACCTCGAGTATGCGCCGCCCGCTGGTGGTGGAACCGGCGAGATCCGCTTCGGGCATGGACCTGCGGTGCCGCTCGACGGCGAGCCGGGCGCGCCACCGCGCTGGTGGTCGCTGGACGCGGCGATCGAACGGCTGCCGGGAAAACCGGGGCTCATCCGCGTCTGGCGCAATGGCCGCGATGTGCTGCGGGCGGAAGTGGCGCCGGCGCCGGCGACGAGCGCCACCGGCATGCGGTTCGTCTCGACTGAGGAACAGGCGCGCGATGCGCTGCGGTTCGACGGCGACTTCACACTCGTCGTCCGGTTCCGCACGACGGCCGGGGGCACGCTGGTTTCGATGGCGCCGCTGTCGGGAGCGTGGGCGCCAGATGCGAAGGCGCTCTTCATTCGCAACGGGCGGCTGGTGTACGACATCGGGTGGCTGGGCGCGGTGGCAGCGGGGTCGGCGATCAATGACGGTGCATGGCACACGGCCGCGCTGACGGTGAATGGAGGCACGGCCACGTTGTATCTCGATGGTCACGCGTTCCCGTCGCGCGAGCGGTTCACGCGGCCCGACGTGGAATCGCATGTCGTCAAGATAGGCGCGGCGTCGCCAGATTTCGGCGGCGACCTCGATGGCGATGTGGCCCTGGTCCGCTACTACCGGCGCGCGCTGACCGCAGACGAGGCGCTCGCATTGACCGGCGGCGATGCGACACGCGCGAACACACCGGATTTCGAATGGCAGCCGGACAAAAGTGCGGTCGAGGCGCCCGCGCTGCGCGTGTCCGCGCCGGCCGGCATGAGGTTCCGCAACCTGTGGACGCAGCCGCTCGACACGGCGGACCACGCGGGATTGATGGCGGCCTGGGACCAGGAAAGCCTGGCCCGTGGCGCGGCCATTTACACGCAGCTCTGTGTCGTCTGCCACGGGACGCGCGAGGCGCCGGGCTCGCTTCCGACCGCGCTGCGTTTCGGCGAGGGCCCGTTCAAAAACGGCGCCGATCCATACTCGATGTACCTCACGCTGACGCACGGGTTCGGCCAGATGGTAGCGCAGCCGCAGTACACCGCGCGACAGAAATACGACGTGATCCACTACATCCGCGAGACATTCCTGAGCGACAGCCCGGCTGAATACGGGTTCGAAACGGACTACCTGGCCGCCTTGCCGATCGGCCTGGCGACGGCGGACGCCGAAATCGAAACCGCCGACGTTCCGAAGTACCAGCGGATGGACATGGGGCCGGCGTTGTTGTGGACGATCGAGGTGGAAAAAGGAAACATCGCGCAAAAGGGCATCGCCGTCCGCCTTGACGACGGGCCGGGCGGCGTGAGCCAGGGCCGCGCCTGGATGTTGTACGATCACGACACGCTGCGCGTGGCTGCCGGCTGGAGCGGCGATGAGTTCGTCGACTGGAAAGGCATCGCGTTCGACGGCTCGCACCAGACGCACACGTCGATCGCCGGGACACCGGTGTTCGCGAATCCCGACGGACCCGGCTGGGCGAATCCGGCAACCGGATCGTGGGAGGATACGCGGCCGCGCGGCCGCGACGGCCGGCCGTACGGCCCGCTGCCGCGCGCATGGGCTCGTTATCGCGGTTTGTACCTGCATGGCGGCCAGGCAGTGTTGAGCTACACGGTGGGCTCGACGGATGTGCTCGATTCGCCATCGATGATCCCGTACGGCAGCGCGCCGGTCTTCGTGCGCACGCTGAATCCCGGGCCGTCATCGACGCCGCTGCGCCTCCGCCTGGCGCCCGCCGACGAGTCGCTCGCCGCGGCCGTGCGCGGTGAGGGCGCGCGGATCGAGCGGCACGACGGGTTTGCCGTGCTTCACATCGCGCCGCAGGACAGCCCGCGGCACATCCGCGTGTATCTGGCCCGCCTCGACGCGGACAACCTCGGCGCGCTCGTAAATGCGGACACGGTCCCGCTCGACCTGGCCCCGCTCACCCGGGGCGGACCGGCGCGCCGGGATCAGGAAATCGTCACGCGTGTCGTGCCCGGTGACACCGCCGGCGCCTTCGCGGTCGATTCGCTGGAACTGCCCGACGACAACCCGTGGCACGCCTGGATGCGGACGACGGGATTCGATTTTTCCGCCGATGGCAAAAGCGCGGCCGTCTGCACATGGAACGGAGATCTCTGGCGCGTCGATGGCATCGCGGAAACCGGCGAACTGCGCTGGAGGCGGCTCGTCGCGGGATTGTTTCAGCCGCTCGGCGTCAAGTTCCGCGACGGCGAGCTGTTCGTCTGCTGCCGCGATCAGATCGCGCGGCTGCGTGATCTCAATGGCGACGGGGAAACCGACTTCATCGAGTGCTTCAACAACGACCATCAGGTGACCGAGCATTTCCATG
>CAZYHO010000610.1:0-3027 GCA_964647495.1 uncultured Akkermansia sp.
TGGCCCGCGCGCGTCCTCACGCAGGCCCCGATCTGGTGCAGCGTGGACCTGCGCGACGGCAACCAGGCGCTCGCCGTGCCGATGAACGTGTCGCAGAAGCTGGAACTCTTCGATGCCTTGGTCCGCTGCGGGTTCAAGGAGATCGAGGTCGGTTTTCCCTCCGCCTCGAATACCGAGTTCGCTTTCAACCGCCGCCTGATCGAGGACGGCCGCATCCCCAAGGACGTGACCATTCAGTGCCTCGTGCAGGCCAGGGAGGACTTGATCGACCGCACCTTCGAGTCGCTCATCGGCGCGCGCAGCGTCATCATCCACCTCTACAATGCCGTTTCCCCGGCCCAGCGCCGCGTCGTCTTCGGGCTGGACAAAGCCGGCATCATCGACCTCGCCGTGCGCGGCGCCAGTTGGGTGCGGGACCGCGTGCCCGCGCTCGAGGCGAGCGGGACACGCGTGATGCTGCAGTATTCGCCGGAAAGTTTTTCGCTCACGGAGGTCGAGTTTTCGCGCGAGATCAGCGAGGCGGTGATGGACGTGTGGCAGCCCACGCCCGAGCGAAAAATGATCCTCAACCTCCCGGACACCGTGGAAATCGCCGGCCCCAACGTCTACGCCGACCAGATCGAGTGGGTCGTCACGCGCATCAGGAACCGCGAGTCGCTCGTCATATCGCTGCACACGCACAACGACCGTGGCACCGGCACCGCCGCCACCGAACTCGGGTTGCTCGCCGGGGCGGACCGCGTCGAAGGTACGCTCTTCGGCAACGGCGAGCGCACCGGCAACCTGGATCTCATCAACGTGGCGATGAATCTTTACATGCAGGGCATCGACCCGAAGCTCGACTTCTCGGACCTCAACGCGCTGCGAAAGGTTTACGAGCGCTGCACCGGCATGAGCGTGCCGCCGCGCCACCCGTACGCCGGAGAACTCGTCTTCACCGCTTTCAGCGGCAGCCATCAGGACGCCATCAGAAAAGGGCTCAACGAATGGGCCGGCGGAGAGCGCACCCACTGGGACGTGCCCTATCTGGCCATCGATCCGGCCGACCTCGGCCGCGAATACCGCGAGGTCATCCGCGTCAACAGCCAGAGCGGCAAAGGCGGTGTGGCCTATCTCCTCGAAAGCGAATTCGGCATCGAGCTGCCCAAGGAGTTGCAGCGCGAATTCGGCCCGCTCGCGAACGACGAGGTCGATCGCCTCGGGCGCGAAGTGAGCGCCTCCGAACTCAAGGAAATGTTCTGGAAGGAATACATCGAGCGCGGCCAGCCGTACGCGCTGCATCATTTTCACGTCGACGGCGTGGACGGTGTTTTCCAGTGCCGGTCGAGTGTTTTCCTGGACGGCCGCGAACTCGCCATCACCGGCGAAGGCAACGGCCCGATCGCCGCGTTCGTCGCCGCGTTGACGCGCCAGGGCGGCGCGCCCGCGTTCGAAGTCGCCACTTTCAAACAGCAGTCGCTCAGCGCGGGCACGGAAGCGAGCGCCCTCGCCTTCATCCAGATCCGCGGCGATGACGGGCGCGCCACCTGGGGCGCCGGTGTCGATACCAATATCGAACTCGCCTCGATCAAGGCGGTGCTCAGCGCGGTGAATCGAGCCGCCTCCCGCGGCCCCGCAACAGCCGGCCCGGCCGAAATCCCGTCCGCCCTCCCCGCCGTCCCCGTCGCCATCCCATGACCTCCCTGCAACCGATGGAAGCCGTCGCCGTGCTGTATGCCGACGGCCGCGAGGAGGAGACGCGGGCTTTGATCGATAGCCTGAGCCGCGTCGTCTTCGATGAGGGGAGTGACGGTGGCGGCGGCGACTCTGGCCTGGTACCGGCGGGAGTGGGGCGTCGGTTGCTTTCGCGCCTGAGTTACCAGATCGTCAGGCGGACGACGCGCCGCACCGAAGTGAACGGCGAGCCGGTGTACCGCAATCGTCTCATGGAGCGCTCCGGGCATCCCTATGCCCGCGCGCTGCTGACCTCATCGCACCAGGACGTCGAAGGTTTGGTGGAAGGCGGTGATCCGATGAACGGCCCGTATGTCATGCTCGTTCCGGAAATCCGCGCCAACGGCAACCGATGGGACAATATCTTCCTCAATTCCGTGCAGGCGCGCGACGTCCAGCTCCGGTTCGTCTGGGAAACACGCACGGCCTACGCGGAGGCCGCCACCCGCCTGCGCGCCGGGCGCCAGGTCAGGCTCAAAGCGATCGCGGCCGGCACCGGATTGAGCCCGGTTCTCGTCTACACCCGCCTGCTGGGCGAAGGCCATGATCCGGCGGCGCTGAGCGTGGCCATCACCGACCGCGATCCGGCCAGCACCGCGAAAACCCGGCGCCTGATCGCGAAGCTTCCCGTGGCGCGCGACCGCCTTGCCGCCGCGCCGGCGTCGGGCGCCATCGCCGTGTACACCGAGGATGTTTTCGCCGATCAGGACGCCCACGCGCCGCCGAACGACGTGCTCACCGCCGTCGGCATCTTCGAGTACTTCCAGGGCCACACGTGCACGACCAGCGAACGCCGGCTCGGCGAACCGGAAACACCGGAGCCGCTCGACGCCCCCGCTCTCGCCTCCCGTCTCGCCGCGACCCTGGCTCCGGACGGATCGCTCATCGTCAACACATGCCGCCCCCACGCGAGCGTCCGCCTGCTCGAATCCTTCGGCAAACGGTTCGATTTCCGCACCCGTCACAACCTGGCCGACCTGCTCGCTCCCGCCGGCTTTCAGCCGCACAGCCTGATCGGCAGCGGCCTCGTCTACGACATCGAGGTCTACAAAAAAGCCCTCGCGTGAGACACCCGCCTGATGGCGGGACTCGATCAACACAACGTCGTTTCGCACGGGTTTTCAGTTGGAGTACCGGCGGGAAGCCGGAACCCCAGGCCAAGCCGCGAAGCCGTGCGCGGAACATTGTTCCGCACACTGGAGTTTGTGCCTTTGAGCGCCGGCGGCGGAACTCCAACCTTCACGCACGAACCTGTTGGCGAATCCGGGACACCCACTCGGATATCGGAATTGACCACTTTTGCAGTTGGGTTCG
>CAZYHO010000611.1:0-3026 GCA_964647495.1 uncultured Akkermansia sp.
GGTGGACGTGGTAGGGGCTTTGGCCCGGCCGCACGCCGAGGGCGGCGAACCAGATCTGGCGCGCCTCCTCGTCGACGCGCTCGACGCGCCGGACGAGCCACGGTCCGCGGGTGACCTGGTTTTTCAGGGCGCCGGTGGCGGCGTCGAAAAGCCAGAGGTGGTTCCATCCATCGCGCTCCGACATCCACAGGACCTCGTGGGTGGCGTCGATCCAGTGGCGCCATATCTTGTTCGTGTAGTCGATGAAGGTGAGGCTGGTTTCCTCGATCACGGTGCGCACCGAGCCTGTGGCGGCGTCGATCGCGAGCAGGCGGACGAGCTGGTGACCGCGCTGGTTGTAGAGGAAGCGGAATTCGCGGCCGTCGGCGGACCAATCGAACCCGCTCAGGCTCCAGGGCGTGGGGAAGAGGGATGTCTCGACCGGGATGGCGCGGCGCTCCGGCACATGGAAGAGGGCGAGGCGGGGCTGGTGGATCGGATCGCCTGGTTTCGGATAATTCAGCGTGCGCAGCCTGGGCTGGAGTTGATCTCCCGGCGATGATTCGAGGAGGTGCACCTGTCGGGGCGTGGCGGGGCGGATGCGCTCGCACACGACGTATTGGCCGTCGGCGGACCAATGGAACGGCCCCTCGTACGTGTCATCCGCGGCGCCATCGGAGGCGAGGGCAAAAGGTTCTCCGCCGCCGGCGGGGGTGAGGTGCGGGTTGTGATCGATGATTTTCGCTTCGAACGGGCCGGGACTGTTGCTTCGCTGGCGGCGCGAGCGCCGGGCCGCGCGCCCGGATTCTGCAGGCAGCGCGGTGTCGCTGGTGACCACGGCGCGCGTGGGGTCGGCCTGCGCCTGAAAACACGCGACCATTTCGCCCGCCGGACCGACCAGCAGCCAGACATGGCCGGCGAAGGTGTGCTGGGCGCGGGATTCGCCGGGCCGCAAGCCGCCGTACGCCTTCCACGCGCCTTCGGTATCGATCCAGTAAAGCTGGAGCGCGTCGCTCCGGCGGTTCTCGATTGTCATCGTGGTTTCCTCGCCGCCCGGGCGGCTCGGTCTGAGCGCGATCACCGCCGCCTCCTGATTCTCCGTTACCGGCGCGGCCTCCAGCCGCGTTTTTTCGCCCGTGGCCGCATCGACGGACCAGATTTCCTCGACGCCATCGGGCAGGGAAAGCCGGTACCAGAACGATGATCCGTCGCCCGCCCATCGCGGGCGCACACGGTCGCGAACCACCAAGCCCGCGGTCCGCTGCGGCAGGCTCATGGCGCGCTCATAGTCTTCCGCGGTGCCCTGGCCCGCGGCGGGGACGGGGACGGTGACCAAGAGGCTGGTGAATAGGAGGAGATGGGGGATGGGGCTTATGGGGCTCATGGGCACATGGGGCGGATGGGCGTATAGGGCTCATGGGGCCCATGGGGCTTATGGGCCCATAGGGCGTATGGGCGGATGGGCGCAAGAGATGAGGGGCGGCGGGTTTGGGTTTGAGTGAGCGGGGAGCCTCCGATACATATGCTGGCATGGACCGGGTCTTCATTCACGACGATTTTCTGCTCGACACGGCGGCGGCGGTCGAGTTGTACCATCGGTGGGCGGCGCCGCAGCCGATCCTGGACTTTCACAATCACCTTCCGCCGCAGGATCTGGCGGAGGACCGGCGCTGGGACAATCTCACGCAGGTGTGGCTGGGCGGGGACCACTACAAGTGGCGCGTCATGCGGGCCAACGGCATTCCGGAGGAGAGGATCACGGGTTCGGCGAGTGACTGGGAGAAGTTTGAAGCGTTTGCGGCCACGGTGCCGAAGTGCCTGCGCAATCCGATGTATCATTGGTGCGCGCTGGAGCTGAAGCGGTTCTTCGGGATCGACACGCTGCTTTCGCCGGACTCGGCGCGTTCGATCTGGGAGGAGGCCAACGAAAAACTCCAGTCACTGTCGGCCCGCCGGATGTGCGAGATGTCGAACGTGTTCGCGCTGTGCACGACCGACGATCCGGCGGATCCGCTGGATTTCCACCGTCGCTGCGCGGAGCCGCCGGAGTGTAGATTTGGTGTTTTTCCGGCCTGGCGTCCTGACAAAGGGACGGCCTTCGATGATCCGCCGGTCCTCAACGCCTGGATCGGGCGACTCGAAACCGCCGCCGGGGTGGAAGTGGGCGACTCGTGGGCGAATTACCTGCAAGCCTTGCAGCGCCGGCACGATGCCTTCGCGGAGCAGGGGTGCCGGCTGAGCGATCACGGGATCGATGCGTTTTATGCCCAGGAATGCACGGCAGGTGAGGCACAGGCGGCCTTTGCGAAAGTGCGGCATGGTCACGCGCTCTCCGCGGAGGAGTCGGTCATGCTGAAGAGCGCGTTTCTGTATGAAGGCGCTCTCATGGATCATGCGAAGGACTGGACGCAGCAGTTTCATTACGGTCCGCTGCGCAATGCGAGCACCCGACTCCTCCGACGCATCGGTCCCGACGCTGGCGGCGATTCCATCGGCAATCCGGGCGATGCCCGGGCCATGGCCAGATTCCTCGACCGGCTCGACCGCGACGGCCGGCTCGCCCGGACCATCCTTTATAATGTCCACCCGGCAGACAACGAGATGGTCGCGGCCATGATCGGGAATTTTCAGGACGGATCGGTGCCGGGGAAACTCCAGTTGGGGAGCGGCTGGTGGTTCAACGATCAACTCGACGGCATGCGCCGCCAGATCGAGGCGCTCAGCCAGCTCGGTCTGCTCAGCCGGTTTGTCGGTATGCTCACCGACAGCCGGAGTTTTCTGAGTTTCACGCGTCACGAGTATTTCCGGCGCCTCTTGTGCCGGATCCTCGGGCGCGACATCGAAGACGGCCTGATCCCCCGCGACTACGAACTGGTCGGCGCGATGACCGCCGACATCTGCTTCCGCAACGCGCGCGGCTATTTCCGCCTCGACTACTGATCACCCTGAATTCGGGAGTGGGATGGAACAGAAGGAAACAAAGGCAACAAAAGCTGAGTCAGTTAGAGGAACAGATCGTCTGGCCCGGTCGCTCACGCTGCGGAGGA
>CAZYHO010000612.1:0-3026 GCA_964647495.1 uncultured Akkermansia sp.
CAGGAGGCGGCATCGATCATGCCGCGGCGCGACACGGCGGCCTGTTTCGAGCGCTGGTCGAAGCACGAACGCGACGACGTGCGGGGATTTGCGCAGAAGCTGGCGACGCTCTGGGGCGACGCGAACGCGATCACAGCGCTCATGGGCACGGCGCTCTCCGAATCCGCCGCGCTGCCGGATCGCATCGCCGCCATCCAGACGGTGCGCAAACTCAAGGACGACAAGGCGCGCGCCGGCATCGCCACGCTGCTGGGCGGCCCGATGCCCGAAGCGCTCGCGATCGAGGTGTTGCGCGCGGCCGCGGAACTCGGCGGGCGCGAGTATCCGGCGCTCATTTTGAAAGCATGGACCGGCCTCACTCCGGCGTCGCGCACGACAGCGGCCGAGGTGCTCACGTCCCGCGCGGAGTGGGCGGGCCGGTTGCTCGACGCCGTCGAGGGGAAATGGGCGACGAGTGGCAAGCTCGACGCGGCCACGCTGCCGGCCACGGTGCGCCGGTACTTCGCCACCGCGGCGCCCGACGAGCTGAAGACGCGCGCCCGCCAGGTCATCGGCGTCTGGAATGAAACCGGCGGCGACGTAAAGGCGCTCATCGCCAGGAAACGCGCGGCGTCGTTGCAGGGCGAGCCGGATCTGGAAGCCGGGCGCGCGCTTTACGTCGCGGCGTGTGCGACGTGCCACGTCTTTCATGGCGGCGGGCACGAGGTCGGGCCGGAACTGGTCGGATCGGGTCGCTCGAGTCTCGATGCCCTGATCAACAATGTGATCGATCCGAACCAGATCATCGGAAACGGGTACCAGAACATCGTCATCACGACAAAGGACGGACGCACGCTGAGCGGCCGGCTCACGGAGAGCACACCGGTCCGCGTCCGCCTGCTCGGCCTGGCCGGCAGCGAAGAAGTCGTGGCTCGCGACCAGATCGAAAAACTCGAAGACACCGGGGTCAGCCTGATGCCGGCCGGTTTCGGCGAGCTGCCGGACGATCAGTTCCGCGACTTGATGTGGTTCATCCTCGCGCCGCCCGAGGAAGGCCCGCTCACCCGCGAAAAGAAAGACGCCCTGGCCGCGCCCGTGACCGAAGTGGCCGCCGCGCCCGACGGCCCGGACGACGACGGCCGGGATGACCGTATCGATTGGGAGAGCGTGAGTCTTTGGAATCCGGACTGGAAAGTGGCCGCCCCCGAGTTCGAGGGCACGCCGCGCAAACGCGTCGAATTCGCCGGCCGCCGCAACGTGCTGGAACTCCATCCTTTCGCCGGCGATCAGCGTCCGCGCCCGGCCGCCCTCGTCCGCAAATTCGCCCTGCCCGCCGACAAACCGGCCACGCTGGTCTTCGATTGCGCGAGCCACGATCGCGGGGACTGGGATCTGGTCGTGCGTGTCGACGGCGAGGTCGTCCGTAAAACGAGCATCAAACCCGATTCCCCGCGCTGGAAACGCCAATCGATCTCGCTCGAGAAATGGAAGGGGCGCACCATCGAGGTCAGCCTGGAAAACCACGCGAGCGACTGGATGTACGAGTTTTCGTACTGGGCGGATCTGCGCCTTGAGTGAGGCGTGGTGCGCGGGGCAGCGGCGCTCTTCCGGGCGGCATGGGCCTCATAGGGCTCATGCGCCCCATGCGCCCCATGCAACCAGGCCATCACACCATCCGCGATGCCTTTGGCGAGTTTTGCCTGCCACTCCGGCGTGGCCGCGCGGGCGGCGTCGGCGCGGTTCGAGAGGTAGGCGCATTCGATGAGGACGGCCGGGCAGCGCGTGCGGCGGGTGATGGCGAGTTCGGGCCGGTTGCGTGTGCCGCGATCGTGCGTTTCGGCGCAGGCGAGCACTCCGGCGCGCACGGCATCCGCCAGGGCCACGCTCGCCGCCGCCACCGCGGTGTCGTCGATCTCGACGCCCAGGATCGCCGCCACTGCCGCCTGTGCCGAGAAGTCCTTGGGATCCGAATGATACACTTCGACGCCTCGCACCGAGGCCGAGGCCGTGGAGAAATTGAAGTGCACGGAGACGAGCGCGTCCGGTCGCCGTTCGTTCACGAAGGCCACGCGCTCGTCCAGGCTCATCGCCACGTCCTCCTGCCGCGTCAGTTCCGCCCGAACCCCGCGCTCCCGCAATTCGCGCGCCGCCTCCACCGCGGTCGCCAGCGCCGCACGTTTCTCCAGCACGCCGAATCCCTGCGTCCCGCCGTCCACACCGCCGTGACCCGCGTCGATCACCACCAGCGGCCGCCGGTCGGCCGGCTTCAACCGCACAACCTCCGGAGGCTTGCGACCGCTCCACCACCACACCCCCGCCAGTACAAGCGACACCCCGACACCCGCCGCTCCCACTCCCCACGCCAGCCGCCGCCACAGCCGCCACAGCCGCCCGCCCTTCCGCCGGCGCGATCTTTGGCCGCCGCGCCCGCCCGATGCCCGGCCGCGGCGTCGCCGCCCGGCTCGCGCCCCGCGGCCACGCGACAGACACCGGCGAATTGCCTCAAATGGTCGATTGCGTTTAATGGTTAACTTTACTATACTTTCAACGATGTCCGGTGGTTTTTTGAGTCGTGCCTGCGCGTCCGTCGTGGTGTTGTCGATTTCCACGCCGGTGCTGGAGGCGGGTTTTTTTCGTGGCGGCTCATCGCAGTTCTCGCAGAGCGTCCCTCCAGTCCCTGGCGTTCCCTCTGTCCCTCCAGACCCCCCACGCAACCCACCCGATTGGTCCTGGGTCACCACGAAGCGTGAAGCCCCAAAACCGGCTGCCGCGAAGAAGACCACCAGCCCGGCGAAACCCGCAGCCAGGCCCGCCGCGAAATCCACGGCCAAACCCGCGGCGAGACCCGCGGCGTCCGGAGCGCACACGGTGCAGGCGGGAGAGACGCTGTATTCGATCAGCCGGCGCCATGGCGTGAGTGTCGATGACCTGATGCGGGCGAACGGATTGGCGGCCGGGGCGGTGATCCGGCCCGGCCAAAAACTCTCCTTGCCGCGCAAGGGGGCCGCGACCCCGGCGGCCACGAAGACGGCGACGGTCAAGGCCAC
>CAZYHO010000613.1:0-3025 GCA_964647495.1 uncultured Akkermansia sp.
TCGGACCAGGCGCTCTACTTCGAAAATGCCGGCGCGCTCCGCAGTTGGACGCGGCCGGGCGGCGGCAATCTCGCCGAGCGCCTCGTCGCCATCGACGACCCCGCCGGCCTCACACACGAATTGTACCTCGCCGTCCTCAGCCGCCCTCCGTCCGCCGAGGAAACCGCCGGGATCACGCAGCTCTTCGCCGCCCGCCCCGACGATCAAAAACCCGCCGCTCTCTCCGACGCCCTCTGGGCGCTCCTCACCTCCGCCGAGTTCCGTTTCAAGCATTGATTTCCCCGATCAAATAATATGTCCCACGCCACTTACGCCTGCCACGGTGATGCCCATAAAATCGGGCGCCGTCACTTCTTTGGAAACGTGACCCGCGCCGGCGCCGGCGCCGCGCTGGCCGGGCTGGGCGCCTTTGCCACTCCGGCCATGGCCGAAATGCTCGCACGGCAGCAGAAGCGCATGCTCGTCATCCGGATGGCCGGCGGTCTGAGCCAGCTCGAGTCCTGGGATCCCAAACCGCACACCAAGACCGGCGGCCCGTTCCGCGCGATCCCGACCACCGTGCCCGGCGTGCACATTTCCGAATTGCTGCCGCTCACCGCCAGGCAGATGCACCGGCTCGCCCTCATCCGGTCGATCAACACCCACGAAGACGACCACGGCAAAGGCCATCACCTCATGGTCACCGGCCGCGTCCAGTCGCCGGGCCAGGCGTGGCCCGAACTCGGCGCCGTCGTCGCCAAGGCGCTCGACACACCGGATCGCACGCTGCCCGGTCACATCGTCATCACTCCGGGCGGCGGCGGCGGACGCAACGCCGACTCCGCGTACCTCGGCCCGAAATACGCCAGCCTCGTCCTCGGCAACGGCAATCCGCCGCAGCACACCGAACGTCCCGAAAGCCTGGCCGAAAATGCCGCCCTCTGCGCCAACGACCTGCGCCGCGCCCAGGACCGCCGATTCGCCCTGCGCCGCCGCACCGCAGAGACCGAGGCCTACACCCAATCGTTCGAGCAGGCGCGCGAATTGATGGCGCGGCGCGAAGCCTTCGATGTCAGCAAGGAGCCGGCCGCCGATCACGAGCGCTACGGATCTCATGACTTCGGCCGCCACTGCCTGCTCGCCCGCCGCCTCATCGAACAAGGCGTCACTTTCGTCCAGGTCACCCATTCGAATTACGACACCCACAACGAGAACTTCAACTTTCACTTCGAACAGGTCGGCGAATTCGATCGCCCGTTCGCCACGTTGATCGACGACCTCGCCCAGCGCGGCCTGCTCGAACACACGCTCGTCGTTGTCCTCTCGGAATTCGGCCGCACACCGCACATCAACCACCTCTACGGCCGCGACCACTGGAGCAAATCATGGTCCATCGCCCTCGCCGGCGCCCGCATCCACCCGGGCGCCGTCATCGGCCAAACCAACGACCTCGGCACCGAGGTCACCGACCGCGAGGTCGACGGCGGCCATCTTTTCCACACGTACCTGGCCGCGCTCGGCGTCAAATCGTCCTCCAGTTTCACCATCGCCGGCCAGAAACTCCCCCTCGCCGACCCCGCTTTCGAACCCATTTCCGAGCTTCTGGTTTGAATGACCACCGAACCATGGACCCGAAGAGCGCCAAGCTGGAAAAAGACTTTGCCGCAGACGCGCCGCTGACGGCGTGCCGGTTCAGTCCGGACGGGCGCCTGGTATTTGCGGCCGCTCAGGACGAGAAAATCTATCGCTTCGAAATCGCCACCGGAACCAGGACCGTCCTCGAGGGCCATGAGTCGTGGCCCGTCGCGCTCGCACTCACTCCGGATGGCGGCACGCTCATTTCGGGCGGCTGCGATGACACAGTGCGATGGTGGCCGGCCACCGCGGAAAAGCCGGTGGCGGCGCGCACGGTGAAAGCCCATGACGGCTGGGTGCGCGCGGTGGCGGTCAGCCCGGACGGCGCCCTCGTGGCCAGCGGCGGCAACGACCGA
Organism: uncultured Akkermansia sp.; assembly: GCA_964647495.1. GTDB lineage: Bacteria > Verrucomicrobiota > Verrucomicrobiia > Verrucomicrobiales > V1-33 > CAJBME01. The sequence goes on from CAZYHO010000613.1 coordinate 1,971, forward strand.
CGCGTCCGGCTCTGGCGCGCCGACGACGGCACGGCCGTGCGCGAGCTGGCCGGGCCGGAACGCGATGTCTATTCCCTTGTCTTCGACGCCGGCGGCACGGCCCTGCTCGCCGGTGATCTCGACGGGAAGATCCACCAGTGGGATGTCGCGACGGGTGATCGCCGGCGCGTTTTCGAAGCCGAAGCGCTCCATCTTTATGAGGGCGGCCAGCAGGTCCACTACGGCGGTGTCCGCGCGCTGGCACTCAGCCCGGATGCGCAATGGCTCGTCGCCGCCGGTTTGACCAAGGCATCGAACCCGCTCGGCAACGTGCAGGATCCATTGGCGGTTCGTTTCTCGTGGAAGGACGCCGCCATCGCCAGAAACCACGTCACCGAAGGCCTTGCCAACCACACGCTCTGGGGAGCCGCTTTCCATCCCGACGGCACGCTCATCGCCTGTGTCGGCGGCGGTTCCGGCCACCTTGTCTTCTGGGGGCCGGCCGACGAAAAACCGGCCCACAAACTCGACCTCCCGGTCCAGGCGCGCGGCATGGACCTCCATGCGCCCAGCGGGCTCATAGCCACAATCCATCACGACAGCCGCGTGCGCCTCACGTCGCTCGCCTCGTGAGACCACAGCTTACGGGCGAAGGGCGCGATAGAATTCGAACGGATCTCCGGGTTTCGGGAACGTGGCGATGATGGTCCCCGGGTCGCCGGTGCTGAAGGTCACTCCCGGCACGGTTGTCCAGTCCGGCGGCGCGAAGGTGGCCGTTCGTTGGATCGTATGCGGGGCGGCCGGGTTCGGCGTCTGGATGCTGAGTCGCAGGGTGGCGCCGTCGAGCGAAATCTCGTTGATGCTGAAGGGGCCGCCGGCATCCACCCCGCCGGCCAGGTGGAGCGTGCCGTAGGTGAATTCGCTGTGGCCGCGGCCGCTCCATCCGAGTTGCGACTTGCGCCCGTTGCCGTCGTCGTCGTTGACCGCGATGTGAAATCCGATCGATGTATCATCGGCGGGATTGAGCAGGGCCGATTTCCTGATCCTGAACTCGACGGAATAACCGGCCGCGGTCA
>CAZYHO010000614.1:0-3023 GCA_964647495.1 uncultured Akkermansia sp.
CGCGATCCATTCGGACGCCGCCTGCGGATCGGCCTTGGCGTAGGCGATGGCGGTGTCGCGCAATCGCACCGTGGCCTGCTGCCCGGCGGGCAGCGACGCATAAAAGTCCACGGCGGCGGCGGGATCGCGGCGGCCGAGCTGATCGGCCAGGTGTTGAAGCTGCGCGCCTTGCTGTTCAGGCGCGAGGTCGCCGAAGAACTCCAGGGCGGTGGCGGGATCCGCGGCGGCGAGCGTCTGGAACGTCGCGCCCATGGTCTCGGGGCGGCCGTGTTGGCCCGCCCATTCCAGCGCGCCGGCGGGATCGGTCGCGGCCATGAGCGCGGCCGTTTGCCGCACGAAGGTCTCGCGCGTGTCTCCCGCGGGCAAGGTGGCGGCATAGGCTTGCAGGCCCGCCGCGTCTTGCGCATGCCACTTCTCCGCCACGTCTTTCAGGAACGGCTGCAATACTTCGGAGGCCGGCTGATTTCCAAGCCAGCGCGCAGCGGCGGTCGTGTCCTGCTCCATCCAGGCGCCGAGAATGTCGCGCGCCAGGCTGCCGCGTCCGTGCCGGGAAGCATACTCCATTTCCCATTGATGCGGCTGACGGATGGATCCGGTCTGCGCCAGGAGATCCATCACGCCCGCCGGGTCGTGGGAAGCGGCGGCCTTGAGCACGCTTTCGAGTTGGGGATTGCGGCTGGCTCCGCCCATGCTGCGACCCGGTCCCGTGATCTCCACGCGGGCGAGTCCGGCCGCGTCGAAGTCACCCACGCCGTGCTCGCGCAGCAACTTCAGCGCTCCCAGCGGGTCGGTTTTGCTCAGGGCGGCGGCCACGCCCGTGATGGCCTCGAGGCGGGCCATTCCGTGCAGTTTTTCGCGGGCATAAGCGAGGGCGGCGCCGGGGTCGCTCTCGGCCAGCTTTGCCGTGTACTCCGCTTCCAGTTGGGCGCGGCCGATGTGATGCGGCAGGGTGTCGAGCACGGCACGCGCCTGCGCCGGATCGGATTTCAACAACCCCTTGACGACACCCGCCAGCGCCGTGTCGCGCCGCCGCCCCTCGGGCAATTCCCGCGCCCAGGCCAGCGCCGCCGCCGGATCCTGCGCGGCCCAGGCATCCGCGATCTGGCCGACGTCGCGCATGCTTGTCTTGTCATCGGCTTGCGCCGCGGCCTTGGCCGGATCGCTCAGATCCAGCGGTGCGCTCCCGGTATTCCGCCGGAGAAACTCCAGCTCCTCGCGCTCGGGATGGCGCAAGGCCCAGGCCCGCGCCTTTTCCTCGTCCACCATGCGCCGCACGGATTGAAGCAGGCCCCTGAAAATCAGCGGCGGCTCCCGCAAAAGCGAATCCAGCGCCCGGTCAGTATCCACGCGCGCCCACGCACGGTACACATAATGGAGCGGCGTGATTGTATTCGCGCTGTGGCTGATCGACGATCGCAGCAACCGCTCCGCGCCCGCGCGTCCGACCGCCAGCGCCGCCTCCGGATCGACCTCGACCCACCGCAAAACCAGCGCCTGCCACTCCGCGCCGCCGCTGTCGCGCATATCGCCGAACCATGACTCGGCCAGGATCGCGATCTCCTCCGCCGTCGCCTCCGGCAGCCAGTGCGCCAGTAACTCCAGCCGCTCCCCGAGGCGCGCCGCCCGCAGCTCTTCGAACGATGGGCGCGGCAGCGAGGGCGCCATGGGAACGGGTGACGGCGGGACATCCGCCGTGGCCGGCGCCGGCTTTTCCTCTGCCCCGACGGACGGGCGTGTGATGGAAACCGCCGCCTCCCGCGATGCCCGGCCTGAGCTGTGAGAACGCGCCTTCCACGCCGCCCCGGCCACGCCTCCCAGCATCCCAGACAGGACAAGAATGGAAACACGTCTCGGCATTGGAGTCGTCATCGCTGGTCGGAAAGAGGGGGGTCGCGCGCCGGAATCGATCGCTCCCGAAACTATTCGTCGATCCGCTCCGCCGCCATCCGCTTTTTCCCGGCTGACCCGCCGGCCATTCAGATCCGCGCGGAGACAGCGCCGACCATGACGGCATTCGATCCCTGCCGCGGAAACGAACCGGTTTTGGGCGGCGCATCAACACCACTCATCAAATGCTTCACCAGCCATTCCGTCCCCACTCCTGTGCCGTGTATCACCGGAATCAGAAGCACCATCGAAACGCCCGCCTCCAGAATACGCCGCAACGCGTCAGCAAGCGTGGCGCGAGAAGGATAAAGAATGGCCAGGTGGAAAAGCCCCGTGGCACCCGCGGGCGGCGGCGATGGCCTCGGCCGGCAGCGTCGGGCTCAACTTCTCCAACGCCGCCCGCAACCGGGACACCAGCACCACTTCGCCCGGCGTTTCGCGCTGCAAAGTGCCGCTCCCGCCCAAGGTCTCTTCCAGCGCCGACACCGTCGTCCAGCCAAGCTCCGCGAACAACCTGATGGCGGGCTGCTCGACAAGCTGGGCTTCGGTGTAGGCGTGGGCGTTCATTCTCGGGCTGTCACGAGGCTTAGAAATTTTTGTATCAATTCGTAGGCGCGCCGGGCCTGCATCGCCTGCGTTTCGGCATCCGGCGCGGCGTGAAACTCCACCAGTTGCCGCGGCCCAAACGCATCCACGCTGGAGAATTTTTCCAGCAGTATCTCCACCGCTCTGGCGATGTTCCTCTCCTCCCGCCGCTCCCGCCAGTCCACCGCCAACTTTACGATCCCGTCCGGCGACTGCTCCAGACAGTAACAGAAATCATAGGTGTCCTTCGGTTTGTCGCGTCCGCCGATGGCGTGCGCTTTCATCACCAGAAAACCCGCCAGCGAAGCCACTCGCAGGTGGACCGTGTTCTCCGCGCCTCGCACATTCCGGCCCGGCAGTTTGAGTTCCACCGGATTACGGAACGCCTCGCTGGCCGCCTCCACTTGCAGCACGCGGAAATCCGCCAGGAGCTTCGGACTGCGTTTCTTCAGCTTCACTTCTCTCGGCGCGAGGAATTCCACCTCCACCTGCACGGGGCCTTCGCCGTCCTCAAGGTCGACCTCGACCACCAGTTGAAAATCCTTTTCGCC
>CAZYHO010000615.1:0-1663 GCA_964647495.1 uncultured Akkermansia sp.
TCGGGATGCAGTGATGCCTGCCAGCGGCCGCCGGCATCGGCCTGCACGCTGATCAATTCGGGCGTGCTCTGGAAGAATGTGCCACCACCGGGCGCGCTTTCTTTGAGCACCACACGGGCATACGGGAGCGGTTGTCCGTCGGGGCCGACGGCCACGCCTCCGATGCGCTCCGCCTGCGAAAGGCTCAACGAGTGTTCCGATGGCACTTCTCCCATGGGAAAGGACGCCACCGGTGTGGCCAGGCCGGGCGCTTCGGCGCGCAGGCGCAGGGCGGTGCGATCCAGATCCGCCCCGACCGGAATCGTGGCATACCCATCCGCGTCTGTCTGGTATGGACGGTTTGGCAGATCGAAGGAATAGTTGCGCCCGTCCGCCCAAACCTGCGCGTCCGGCAGCGGCGCGCCGTCGGAGCCGGTCACGAGAACCCGGACCATTTCTCCCACCGTGAGGCCCGGCCCCCAGCCCAGTTTGTCCACCACATCCAGCGTGGCCGCGTCCCACTCCCAGTTGAGGGCGGTTTCGTAAATCTCGCCGCCATAGGCCATGTTGATTACGCTGTCATACCCGAAGGCGCGCAGGATCGGCACGGCATCCCCCCATTCGGCGCGCTGCACCTCCTTGATCTCGGCGAAGGTCCGGCCGTCGCGAAACTCCAGATTGCTGAATTCGTAGCCATAAGCCGGCGTTTCGATTCCGGGATCGGGATGATCGTGCTGGGCGCGAATGTTCATGCCCTGGCCCGGTTTTCGCGGCGAGGTCAGCACGTCGGCACTGACGAACTCGGGAACCAGTTGCGAGAGATATTCCGGAAAATGGCCATGGCGTTCCTTGTACGCGAACAGCCCGGCATGGAGCTTCCGCAAATGCTCCCGATCGATCTCCTTGTGCCGCGCTTCCTCGCTTTGGGCTACTTCCCCGGCGGACGCCACGTCGGCGGCCGGATCTTCGGTCCCGGTCGCTTCCGTCGCCGACACCATCTGAATCGGCCGCGGCCGTGCCGGCTCCACTCCGGGAGAGATATCCCGAGGGGGTTCCGACGGGCGATGCCGGAGCCACCATCCACCCGCAATCGCGAGCACAATCAGCCCTGACGCCGATATCAGTTTGGTCCGGGTTTTCATGTCGATGAAATTACAGTCTCGAAAGGATACAGCGCAAGCCGCAGATCGTCACGCAGGCCGGCGGACTTTTCTCATCCCGGTCGCATCCAGCCGGCCGGCGGCGTAGGCATCGAAGACGCGCCGGACATCGTCGCGCGTGCGGCGGAAAGCGGCGAGCTTTTCTTCATCGGCGCCCTCCACCTCCGCCGGATCGTCAAAGGCGAAATGATGGCGGTTCACCTGGCCAGGAAACATCGGGCACGCCTGATCGGCACGGCCGCACACGGTGATGACGGTCTCCACCTCCCGATCGAGAAACTCCTCCAGCGACTTGGAACGCTGTGTCGAGATGTCGATGCCGATCTCCGCCATCACCGCGACGGCAAGCGGATGCACAAAACCGGCGGGTTTCGATCCGGCGCTGGCCACCTGGCAGACATCACCCAGGGCTTGTTGCAATATCCCTTCCGCCACTTGCGATCGGCAACTGTTGCCGGTGCAGAGGATCAGGATCAATGGCTTGTTGTCATTCGTCATTCGTCATTCGTCATTCGTCATTCGTC
>CAZYHO010000615.1:1763-3022 GCA_964647495.1 uncultured Akkermansia sp.
AGGATCAATGGCTTGTTGTCATTCGTCATTCGTCATTCGTCATTCGTCATTCGTCATTCGTCATTCGTCCCTGAATACTGACCTCTGACCACCGATCTCTGACCTCTGACCACCGACTCACCGCCCCCCTGTTCCCTTACCAAAAACCTCAAGCGTCTGCCGGAGCTGCGGGGCCGGGGCAGCAGGTAGCGGGCTGGAGGACGCAATGGAGAGGCACGGCGAGCATGGCGCCGGCCGCCGGCGCCAGCAGGTAAATCCACAACCCATCCCAGTGTCCGCTCACCAAGGCGGGCGCGAGCGAGCGGGCCGGATTCATCGAGGCGCCGCTCACCGGGCCGGCAAACAGCGCGGCCAGCGCCACCGTGGCTCCGACCGCGAGCCCGCCCAACGGCCGCCGCTCGCCGCCCGATCCGGAAACGCCCAGAATCACCAGCATCAGCAGCCCCGTAATCACCACTTCCAGGATAAAACTCTGTCCGGCGCCGCCGCCGGGAATGGTGGCGCCCAGCATCCCTCCCGCGGGAAAAAGCCATCGCAACAGCCCGCTGGCCACCAAAGCACCCGCGCACTGCGCCGCCACGTAGCCGGGCGCCCATCGCCACGGAAACCGCCTCGCCACCGCGAGACCCAGCGTGACCGCCGGATTCAAATGCGCGCCGCTGACGTGGCCGACGGCATAGATCATCGCCATCACCACCAGCCCGAACGTCAGCGCCACGCCCGCATGCCCGATGGCGCCGCCGCTCGTTTCATTGACGATGATCGCTCCAGTGCCCGCGAAAACGAGCGCGAAGGTGCCAAGACCTTCCGCCAGCCACGATCTGGGTTCGAGACACTCCATCGGTGAATCCTCAGGCGGGCTGCAAATCCGCCTTCGCGGCCGCCACTCCCGCGCGGCCCCCTGCCCGGCCCGCCAGCCTGCGCGGACCGGGACAGCAGCTTTCGGCTCGCCGCGCCAGCCGCCGGCGCGCGCGCGCCGCGTCCTCGCCCAGCACGCTGTCCATGGAGGGTGAAACGCCAAAAAAATCCCGCAGACGCGCGATGAGCGCACGATAACGCCGGTCCAGCCGGTAATAAATCCACTTCTCGCAACGCTCGTCCTCCAGCAACCCCGCCTTCCGGATCACCTGAAGATGGCTCGAAACCGATGACTGGGGCATCCTCAGGATGCCGGCCAGCTCGCACACGCACAACGCCTCATCGAACACAAGCTGCACGATCCGCCACCGCGTCTCGTCCGCCAGCGCCTGGGAAAATTG
>CAZYHO010000616.1:0-3021 GCA_964647495.1 uncultured Akkermansia sp.
CAGGAACAGATCGTCTGCCCGATCGCTCACGCGGCGGGGGACGGACCAGAATGCTGCAACTCGTTCCTGCTTCGCTTCCTTCGTTGCCTTCTGTTCAAATCAATTTCCCCTTCAGGGTGAAGCTTCCGGTCCGGGCAAACATTCAAGTGAGCGCTTATGACCCTCATCCCCGGCCCTCATCCCGCATGTCCCCGCGACTCCCGCGCCATGTTTCCCGCCCTTCAGCGCTTCAAAACAAAAAATACCGCTGCGCCATCGGCAGCACGCTGGCCGGCTCGCAATGAAGTTCGCGGCCGTCGGCTTTGACGGTGTACGTCTCCGGATCGACTTCGATTTTCGGCAGCGCGTCGTTCCAGAGCAGGTCACGCTTGCTCACCGTGCGACAGCCGCGGACCGGGCACAGTGTCTTTTGCAGCCCGAGCGGGACGAGCACGCCGGAGTCGAACGCGTGCCGGCTCACGAAAGTGAGAGCCGTCGCGTATTTCGCACGTCCATGCGCGGCGAACTGCGGCCGATAGAATGTCGGCTGTGGCGTCGGGATGCTGGCATTCGGATCGCCCATGTTGGCCATCGCGATGAGGCCGCCCTTGAGCACGACTTCGGGTTTTACACCGAAGAAAGCGGGTTTCCAGACGACGAGATCGGCGAATTTGCCGGCCTCGATGCTGCCGACCTCGTGCGCGATGCCGTGGGTGAGGGCGGGGTTGATCGTGTATTTCGCGACGTAGCGCAGGGCGCGGAAATTGTCAGCCGGCCGGCCGGCGCCCGGGGCATCGAGCGCGCCGAACTGGACTTTCATCTTGTGGGCCGTTTGCCAGGCGCGTGTGATGACTTCGCCGAGCCGGCCCATGGCCTGGCTGTCGCTCGACATCATCGAGATGGCGCCCAGGTCGTGCAGCAGATCTTCGGCGGCGATGGTTTCCGGGCGGATGCGCGACTCGGCAAAAGCGACGTCCTCAGGGATGCGTGAATCGAGGTGATGGCAGACCATGAGCATGTCAAGGTGCTCATCGATGGTATTGACGGTGAACGGCCGTGTCGGGTTGGTGGAGGATGGCAGGACATTGGCTTCGCCGCAGACGCGGATGATGTCAGGCGCGTGCCCGCCGCCCGCGCCTTCGGAGTGGTATGTGTGGATGGTGCGCCCCTTGAAGGCGGCCAGCGTGCTTTCGACGAAGCCGGCCTCGTTGAGTGTATCCGTGTGGATGGCGACCTGGACGTCGAACTCGTCGGCCGCGGAGAGGCACGTGTCGATGGCGGCGGGGGTAGTGCCCCAGTCCTCATGAAGCTTGAGGCCGATGGCGCCGGCGCGGATCTGTTCGCGGAGCGGCTCGAGGGATGAGCAGTTTCCTTTGCCGAGGAAGCCGAGATTCATCGGGTATTCCTCGGCGGCCTGGAGCATCCGGTGCAGGTTCCACCGGCCCGGCGTGCATGTGGTCGCGTAAGTGCCATGAGCCGGCCCCGTGCCGCCGCCGATCATGGTCGTCACGCCGCTGGCGAGCGCGTGCTCGATCTGCTGCGGACAAATGAAGTGGATGTGAGTGTCGATCCCGCCGGCCGTGACCAGGCAGCCCTCGCCGGCGATGACTTCCGTGGCGGCCCCGATGACCATGTCGATGCCGTCCTGCAACAGCGGATTGCCGGCGTGGCCGATGCCGGCGATGCGGCCGTGCTTGATGCCGATGTCCGCTTTCACCACGCCCTGCACGGCATCGAGGATCGTCGCGTTCGTGATGACCAGGTCGAGGCAATCGGCGTCCAGGGCGAGCGGCGACTGCGCCATGCCGTCGCGAATCACCTTGCCGCCGCCGAATTTCACCTCGTTCCCGTACCCGCCCTGCTCGGCGATCAGGTCGCGCTCGACCTCGATGAACAACTCCGTGTCGGCAAGCCGCACCCGGTCGCCCACGGTCGGGCCGAACATACTGGCGTGCTGGCGGCGCGTGACATTCATGCGGGCAGAGGGCCGTTGACGAGGTTGTTCAGGCCATAAATCTCGCGCCTCCCGGCGAACGCGACGAGTTCGACCTCGCGCGTGTCTCCCGGCTCGAAGCGAACAGCCGTGCCCGCGGGAATGTTCAACCGGAACCCGAGAGCGGTGGCACGGTCGAAGTGAAGCGCCGTGTTCACCTCGAAGAAATGAAAATGGCTCCCGATCTGGATCGGGCGATCGCCCGTGTTTGCCACGACGACGCTCACGGTCCGCAAACCGGCATTCGCCACGAGGTCGGGCGCGTCGCTCGGGTGGATGATTTCGCCGGGGATCATGGAGCGGAGTGTGTCGTGCCCGCCGTGCCCGCCAGGCAGGCCGGGTGAGCGGTGGACGGGAATTCGCGTGGTTCAGGAGTCATCGGACAGGGTGGTGGACGGTCACGAGCTTTGTTCCATCGGGGAAAGTCGCCTCCACCTGGACCTCGTGGATCATTTCCGGCACGCCCTCCATCACCTCGTCTCGCTTCACGATCGTCGTGCCGAAACTCATCAGGTCGGCCACCGATCGCCCGTCCCGCGCGCCCTCGAGGATCTCCGCCGTGATCAGCGCCACCGTCTCCGGATGGTTCAACTTCACGCCGCGCGCCCGCCGCCGACGCGCCACGTCCGCCGCAACCACGATCAACAACTTTTCCTGCTCTCGGGGCGACAGGTGCATAACAATGATCGAGTCGGCTCATCAACGGCGCGCCCGCACCGGCACCGGCACCGGCGCGTCGATCCCCCATTTCCGGGACGCCGCATACACCACAACCACCGCCGTCACGCTCAACGCCACCGCCGGCCAGGAAATCCCGGCAGCCGGCGCCGGGACCACCAGCCGCGTCGCCGGCGAATCAAACTCGTCGATCTCGTCGTGCGGCGGCCCGTGATGAGCACGGGCCGCCAAAGCCGGCCACGCGCCCAAAACGAGCACGAACAGCACCAATGCGCTTCTTCTGATGGTCATGACGGTCAATGGCAGCGGCAATGGCCGCAACCACATCCTCCCAGCACACCCCGTGCCACTGGCGTTGGTCATTGGTCATT
>CAZYHO010000617.1:0-1502 GCA_964647495.1 uncultured Akkermansia sp.
GGCCTCGTGCTCGACCGGTATGCGGACACGCTGGTCATGAAATTGTATGCCGCCGCCTGGTTGCCGCGTCTGGGGGAGTTGGCGCCGCTCGTGCGCGAATCGCTGCCATGGGCGACGGCGCTCGTGCTCCGCCTGAGCCGCAATCTGACCGATGGCGCTCTGCGCGATCACGGGGTTTCCGAAGGATTCCTCTTCTCGGCGTCCGACCCGCCGCGCGAAATCGTCGTCTTCAACGAAAACGGTTTGCGCTTCGAAGCCGGCGTCCGCCACGGCCAGAAAACCGGCTTTTTCCTCGACCAGCGCGACAACCGTACCCGCGTCGAGGAACTCGCCGCCGGCCGCGACGTGCTCAACGCCTTCAGTTTCTCCGGCGGATTCTCGCTCTACGCCGCCCGCGGCCACGCGCGCTCGGTCACGGATCTCGACCTCTCCGGGCACGCGCTGGCCGCCGCTCGCCGCAACTTCGCCCTCAACCGCGAGGCGTTCCCCGCCGTCGCCGCCTGCGCCCACGAAACCGTGCAGGCCGACGCCTTCGTCTGGCTCGCGCGGCCTCCTGACGCACGGTTCGACCTGGTCATCATCGATCCCCCGTCTCTCGCACGCCGCGAATCCGAACGCGCCCGCGCCCTCGATGCCTACTCGCGCCTGCACGCGTCCGCGCTCGCCCGCCTCCGGCCCGGCGGCGTCCTTGTCGCCGCCTCGTGCTCCGCGCATGTGGACGAAGCCGCCTTCTTCGCGCTCGTCCGCGGCGCCGCCCGCTCCTCGCGCCGTCCCTTCCGCGAACTCTGGACCAGCGCCCACGCCGCCGATCACCCCGCCGCCTTTCCTGAAGCCAGGTACCTGAAATGCCTGGCACTGCAAATCGGGTAATAAGGGACTCAAAGGACTCAAAGGGGCTTCCCTTTGTTATTTGAGGTTCCCGGATACATCGCGCGTCTCGCGCCATGTGCGCGCACACGTTCACACCGAAGCGCGGACGGTCAGGAGGGCGCCAATCCAGAGGCGCCCTTCCCGTCACAAGTGAACTCATTGGAGGGCGGGTAAGAGGGTGGCTGATGAAAAAGCGGGTGTCTGCCAGATTTCTTGCATGACCGATGCCGTGATCGGGGCCGTGCTGCAAAGGTTGACCGAATGACAGAGGCTGCGCGGCGAAGGTGAACCGACTTGACGTGTGATGCGTGATGCGTGATGCTTTGCCGTGAGAACGACGTTGAATCTGGACGATGATGTGCTGGAAACGGCCAAGGCATTGGCGGTGAGGCAGCAACAACCGCTGGGCAAGGTAGTCTCCGCTTTGCTCCGGCGGGCGGTGGAGCCTGTGGCCAGGCCGTCGGTGGAGCGTAATGGTTTGCCGCTGTTTCCGGTGTCACCGGGGGCGCGGCCGGTGACGCCCAACGTGGTGAGGGAACTCCTGGATGAGACGCCGTGAACCGGTTCCTCCTTGATGTCAACGCGCTGCTCGCGTTGCTGGATCCGATGCATGTTCACCATGACGCGGCGCA
>CAZYHO010000617.1:1602-3008 GCA_964647495.1 uncultured Akkermansia sp.
CAGCCTCCGCAAGTGTGCATACAGGAACAGGCAAAACAGGGTGCCCATTTCCAACATCCCAGTGCGCGGAACGGTGGAAAGCACCACCAGGATCGTCGCCGGCACGCGGGTTTCTTCCGGCGGGTCGGGGTCATCTTCCCGGCGCCGGCGCCATTGACAAGGCGCCGTGCGTCCGCACGGTCGGGTCATGCGCGTGTTCCGAGTTGCCGTCGTCCTGATTTGCCTGGCCATCATTCCGGCGTGCCGGGTCCGCACGCCTCCGGACTCCGAGACGGCGCCGGCCGACTGGACGCCGCTGAGCGCCGAGGCGATCGCGAGCGGCAAAGGCACGATCTCGTTCACCACGCATGTGGCGCCCATCCTCGAGGCGAAATGCGTCGTCTGCCACAGTGGCTCGACCGCCGTCGCCGGCTACAGTTTGCAAAACCGGCGGCGCGCGTTCGAAGTCGGCCCGGCCGGCCCGCGTATCGTTCCCGGTGATCCCCGGCACAGCCGGCTCATTTCGAACATCTCAGCCGCGCACGCGAGCCTCGATGTCATGCCTCCCGTCGGCGACCGCCTCCTCAAGGTCGAGAAGGAAATCCTCCATCGCTGGATCAAACAGGGAGCCGTCTGGCCCACGGGCTCGGAAGGCACGCTGCGCGCGCCCCGCTGAACGGACGCCTTGTGTGTGTATCGTGAACAAATGTGCCGCCGCGATTGCCGCCTGTGTGCTGGCCGCCGTCGGGGCGGCGGCCGGGGAGAAAGTGCTGGTGATCGGCGACAGCCTTTCGAAGGAGTATGAGGCCGAGTTCAAGGCGCTGTACCCCGATCGTCCGGACGCGTGGCGGGCGCGGAACTGGAACGAACTGCTCGACGCGCGCCGCAACGCGAAGTTTGATCTCGGGAGCTGGGGTGTATTCGCCGATTTCCGGCTGACCGGCCACACGTTCAATTGCGCCAAACCCGGCGGCACGGCGCGCGAATTCCGCAATTTCCTGCGCCAGGACGAAGCGGCCGAGGCCGAGATCAAGGCATCGAGCGGCGGCAGCCTGATCTGGCCGTTTTTTCCGGCGTGGCGCGGCACGTTCAACGATCTGATCCGCGGCGCGGACAAAGTTGTCATTTTTTACGGCGGCAACGACCTGGCCCTCGGCAACTCGGATCCCGCCGCCAATCCCGACCACAACGGCCGGCCGAAGCAGATCGACTACGAAAGCATCTATCACGGAGGCTTCGGCGAGGCCAGCAACCCTGACCGTCTGCGCGACTCGATCCGCCGCAACCTCCGCTCGATCGTCCAGTATTTCCGCGTGCCGCCGTCCGGCCAGTCAGAGGCACGGTTCACCGGCCCGATCGTGCTTGTGAATGCGCCGCACGTCGGGTGCACTCCGAAAGTCATCGGCGATACGGGCAACGACGCGGCC
>CAZYHO010000618.1:0-3004 GCA_964647495.1 uncultured Akkermansia sp.
CTTGGTTCTTGGTTCTTGGTTCTTGGTTCTTGGTTCTTGGTTCTTGGTTCTTGGTCATTGGCTCCAATCGGTTTTGGAGGTGTTTGCGGTGCCTCGGCTACTTCGCCCCGCGATTCCTGGCCTCTGACCTCTGACCAACTGATCTTTTGAATACTGGTCACTTCTGAATAACAACATTACACTTACTGTTCAATCGTGCAACTCCCGCTCCGGGCTGAATATTGGCCAGTGACCAATGACGAATGACGAATGACGAATGACCACTGTACGATTGCTCTTGGAGGCGGGATGGGCATGGTGGCGGGGATGAATGTATTGGATGAGCATATTCGCGGGTGCGTGGCGGCGGTGGAGTCGCTGCGCTCACATGAGGCGGCGTTCGAGGCGGCGTGCGATGTGCTGGCGTCGGCGTTGCGGGACGGGCGGAAGGTGCTGGCGTGCGGGAACGGGGGGAGCGCGGCGGACAGCGGGCATTTTACGACGGAGCTGCTGTGCCGGTTCATCAAGGACCGGCGGTCGCTGCCGGCGATCAGTCTGGCGCAGGACGGAGGGTTTCTGACGGCGACGGGGAACGACTATGGATTTGAGCACGTGTTTTCGCGGCAGGTAGAGGGGCTGGGCGAGGCGGGCGATGTGCTGGTCGGGATCACGACGAGCGGGAATTCGGGGAACGTGCTGGAGGCGCTGCGGGTGGCGAACGAGCGCGGGTTGCGGACGATCGCATTGTTGGGGAGGGACGGCGGCGCGGCGCGCGGGCTGGCGGAGATCGAGTTCGTGGTGCCGGGCCCCGAGACGGCGCGGATCCAGGAGGCGCACAAGGTATTGATTCACGCGTTTTGTTCCGGGATCGAGGCGCGCCTGTTTCCGGAGCTGTGAGTGGCGGTGTGTTTTATGTGGCTGGCCCGACCGGGGCGGGCAAGAGCGAGGTGGCGCTGGAGGTGGCGGAAACGGTCGGCGGGGAGATCGTGAACGCGGATGCGTTCCAATTGTACCGCGGGCTGGAACGGCTGACGGCGACGCCCGGCGCGGCGGCGCGCGCGCGTGTGCCGCATCATTTGTACGGCGTGCTCGCGACGGGCGAGACGTGCGACGCGGCGAAATTCGCTGGCCTGGCGCGCGGCGCGCTGGCAGATCTGGAGAGGCGCGGTGTGCCGGCGCTCGTGGTGGGCGGCGGTGGGTTGTATATCAAAGCGTTGACGCACGGGCTGAGCGGGGCGCCATCGGACGCGGCGGTGCGCGAGTCGCTGGCGGCGAGGCCGCTTGCGGAGAAGGTGGCGGAATTGCGCGCGCTCGATCCGGCGGGCGCCGCGGTGCTGAACCTTCGCAACGAACGATACGTCGATCGCGCGCTGGAAATCTGCCGGCTCACCGGCCGGCCGGCATCCGAGGTGCGGGCGGCATGGAGAGGCCCGGATCCGCCCGGGCTTCGCGGCGTGCTGATGACGTGGGAACGCGACGCGCTTTACGAGCGGATCGACCGCCGGGTGGAGGCCATGTTTGGGTCCGGGGTGGTCGAGGAAGTGGCGGCCGTGCAGGGATCCGGCGCGCCGGTTTCGCCGACGGCGGAGAAAGCGATCGGGTTGCGCGAGATCCGGGACATGCTGGCGGGACGGATGTCGCGAGCGGAGGCGGTGGCGGCGATCCAGCAGGCGACGCGGCGGTACGCAAAGCGCCAGATGACGTGGTTCAGGCGCGAGCGCTGGTTGAAAACCGTTTGCCTGGAGGCGGGCGCCACGCCTCACTCCGCAGCGGCGGAAATTGTCCGCATGCATTTTCATGATCGAAGTTCCTGTTGAGTTGAGCGAGCGCGGCTACGTCGTGCGCGTCGGCACCGGCCTGCTGGCGGGCGCCGGCACGGCGGTGCGTGCCGTGATTCCGGAGGCGCAGGCCGCGGCGGTGATCACCGATGCCACGGTCGGGCCGATTTTCGGCGAAACGGTCGAGGCGTCGCTGCGCGCGGCCGGGATCGAGCCGGTGCGCGTCGCGGTGCCGGCGGGCGAGGCATCCAAATCGATCGCCTGCGCCGAGGACGTGTGCCGCCGGATCGTGCGCGCCGGGCTCGACCGGAGCGGCGCGGTGGTCGCGCTCGGCGGCGGCGTGGTGGGCGACCTGGCGGGTTTCTGCGCGGCGATCTGTTTTCGCGGGCTGCCGTACGTGCAGATCCCGACGACGGTGGTGTCGCTCGTGGACAGCTCGGTCGGCGGCAAAACCGGAGTGAATACGCCCGAGGGAAAAAACCTGCTCGGGTGCTTTCACCAGCCGCGCCTCGTGCTCGCCGATGTGGACACACTCGCCACGCTGCCGCCGCGCGAGTACAACGAGGGATTCGCGGAAATCATCAAACACGCCGCCATCCGCGACGCGGCAATGCTGCCGCTCATCGAGCGCGCGCACCGCGACCGCTCCATCATGCCCGAATTGGTCGCGCGCAACGTGTCGATCAAGGCGGCCATCGTCGCGGCCGACGAACGCGAAACGTCCGGCCTGCGCGCCCTGCTCAATTTCGGCCATACGATCGGACACGGCATCGAGGCCAGCGCCGGATACGGCCAGATGCTGCACGGGGAAGCGATCTCGCTCGGAGTCATCGCCGCGCTGCGCCTGTCCGAACAGGTGGCCGGCCTGGACCCGGCCGTATCGGAAGCCGTCGTTTCGATGCTGCGGCTCTACGATCTCCCGCAACGGCTGCCGGAAACCATCGGCACCGCCGATGTCATGGAAAAACTCTCGCACGACAAGAAATTCAAGGCCGGCGCCATCCGCTTCGTCCTCCTGCGCACCCTCGGCGATGCCTTCGTCAGTGGCGATGTCACCGCATCGCAGATCGAGGCCGCCGTCGAGGCGCTGCGGTAGGGAGGGAGGAGGGTGGGGGGTGAGTGGTCGGTATTCAGTGGTCGGTTGTGGGAGATTTGAGATTTGAGGTCAGAGGTCAGAGATCAGAAGTAAGCCACTTGCTTTCGGACATTGTTGCTGGACGCGCAGCTTCGGGGTGGGGCGTGACCTC
>CAZYHO010000619.1:0-2993 GCA_964647495.1 uncultured Akkermansia sp.
CGTCACAATGAGGCCGTTGGTAACGGGAAGGCGGGTTGTCTGCCTCGCCGCTCCGTACACCGGAATACAACAAAGTAGAAATAAGGGACAGACCCCATATCGAACCCGCGATCCTTCCATTTATCCCATTTATCCTTGTCCTACAGCCCCGGAACGGTACTCTCGCGGCACCGTGAAAAAGCTAAATCCCATCGGACGGGCATCCCATCCCCGGCATGAAAGGTCGAGGGAGATGCGTTTGAGCCCACTGAGCATCTTGCTTGCGTTGGCGGGTGTGGCTTGGGCGCCGTCCACCTCCGCCCAGGTTCTTTTTCAGCGGAGCGATCTCGCCGTGGCCCACGGCTGGATCGATGGCCAGCCAGCCAGGCAGGATCTTTCTCCGCAGCAGACGTATCGCGACGCCCACTGGCGCCGGAAGATGCTCGAACAGTTCCCTCAGGCCGACGCCGACCAGGACGGTGTGCTGTCCGAATCGGAAGCGGTCCAGTATCACCTGAAACGAGCTCGCATGCTCACCCCGCAGGGAAAGGAACTCGAACTCCTCCCGGAAACGGTGTCGAGGTGGACGGTCCGCGTGCCGATGCGCGACGGCGAGACGTTGCCGACGGAAGTTTATCTTCCGGGCGGCGAGGGGCCGTGGCCGGTTGTGCTGGTCCGCACGTCGCGCGGCCGCATCGACAGCGCGCTCGACTACGGAAACGAGCTGCTCCGCATGGGCTATGCCTTCGTGGGACAAGACCTGACACCCGAGGGGGACTTCATCGACGCCGATGTGCTCGGGACGCCGACCGGCCGGCAAAACCTGACCCGTGAGGATCGCGCCGCAATGAACGCCCGCCGCAGCCGCCGCAACGCGGGCGAGGATGGATTCGACACGATCGAATGGATCGCGCAACAACCGTGGTGCAACGGCCAGATCGCCATGAACGGCTATTCGGAGGCCTCCGCCCAGTCGAAGAATGCGATGGCCCAAAACCCGCCGCACCTCGCGGGTGTCGTCACATCCATTGGCACGCTGTCGCGCTCAAGCGGATCGCTCCGCGCCGGACAAGGCCGCTCGGCGAGCCCCGAGACGGATCTCCGCCCGGCCCGCTGGTCGCCGCCGGACGAGACGGCCGCCGCCGCCCGCGGAGGTTTGGGAATTGTCGGCGTCGGACGGGGCGCCCTGGTCGCATCAGCCGGCAAGATCGACATGTATTACAACGACCGGACCGCCTGGTTCGACACCGCGACCCAAGGGGCGATCGACGAATGGATGGCCCTCAAACACAACGGCAAATCGACGCTGATCATGGGGGTCGAGGCGCACGGCCCGGTCTCCCCGCAGACGCGGCGGCATCCGGCTTTCGGCGATTGCGACATCCTCTTTCCGGAGGCGGAACAGTTCGCGTTTCTCAAGGGGAAGGAACCCGAGTCGTCCGGCTCGAGGATGTATTATTTCCTCATGGGGGACGCGACCGATCCGAACGCCCCCGGAAACGTCTGGAAGGTCACGGAGACATGGCCGCCGCCGCACACTCCCACGACCTGGCATCTGACTCCCGACGGGGGCCTTTCGACCGAAACACCGGCCTCGGACGTCGCTCCTCTCTCCTACACCTACGATCCGAACGATCCGGTCAGGACGTATGGCGACCATGCCATCCCGCAAAACCGCCAGGGGGCGTTCGACCAGAGCGTCCGCAAGGGACGGGCCGACATCCTCAAGTTCGACTCCGAACCACTGACGGAACCGGTCGAGATCAGCGGACAGCCGTCGGTCGTCCTGTACGTCTCGACCGACGCTCCGGACACCGCGTTCATCGTCTCGGTGGTCGATATTTATCCCGACGGCTACGAGTGGCCGCTGCGCGAGACGGGCGTGATGTTGCGCGCCAGGGACGGCGAATCGAGCGGACATCCGGCGGTCGAGGGGAAGGTCTATCGGTTGTCCATCCCGATGGTCAGCACGGCGGTTGTCATCGACAAAGGGCATCGGATCGGCGTCCGCGTGACGAGCAGCAGCACGCCCGCGTTCGAGGTGCATCCCAATACGTGGGATGCGATCGAATCGTACGACAACGCGAAAACCGCGCGAAACTCGCTGCATCTGTCGCGAGAACACCCGTCGGGCGTGATCCTGCCTGTGATCGCTCCGGGAGTCAGCCGGGATTATCGAGCCTCGGCCCGATAGCCGCCGGCTGCAGTCTCGAGAACCCAAGTCAGAGATCAGAGGTCAGAGATCAGCCACTTGCTTTCGGACAATGGTGTTGGCAGTGAAGCCCGGGGTGGGACGCGACCTCCGGGCGCGTCAGCGGTTGGCGTGATCAGAGGGCGGCCCGGTTCCCGATTCTCCAGGGGCGTCCGAGCAGGAGCGCCGGCGCAGCTGGACGGGAGCGCCGCAGTCGAAGCGCCTCAGGCGCCTGCGGCCCGTCGCCCCCCGCCGCGAAGCCAATCAAAAACACGGTGTCCCAACTCTTCAGCCGCGACACAAGAGCCCTGCCTCCATGCCGATACGCACGAGGCCGCAGATGACTGCGGCGCTCCCAGGTGCGGCGCTCCGCGGGAAACCACGGCCTTTTCAAGCTTGCTACTGATCGGGGATCTCCTCCCATCCTCCACTTTTTCCTTGGCAAGGGCTGCACTTCCGGTCACTATGGCCAGATGCGCCGCCCATGGACGAAGTCCGCCCTTCAAGGAGGCATTTGCACCTCAAATGCCTCTGTGTGCCTGAACTTGTTAAAACACACAGAGACTTTATTCTACTGTTCTGCCAAAAAATGAAAATCGCACTCTTAGCAATATTTCTCATCGCCTTGAATGCATACGGCGATCAACTTCAATTGGGATTTTATCCTGCTTTTCCCGAGGATGGCCAACCCGGCGCTGATCTCATCTTCGAAAGCAGCGAGAAAGCAGACAGGGTGATTTGGCATGATAAGGAAAAGAATTTTGATTTGATGCGGGCGCAAAAAGTCGAACATGATTGTTGCGACAAATTGTTTATCGTATAT
>CAZYHO010000620.1:0-2992 GCA_964647495.1 uncultured Akkermansia sp.
GCGGACGAGATTCACTCCGATCCAATCCAGTGTGCGCTGGATCGGAATGAAACGAAAGGGACATTCGTTTGCACCCAGGGGCGAAGAACCGGCTTGCCTGGATCTCCGCCGGCCATGCGGCCATCGCGGAAGATGTGAATGCCTGCGAGATACCAGCCGCGTCCACACGCACAGGAACACCGACAGGCCCTCTGTCAAAGCGGCCCAGCACCGCCACCTCCACAGGCTCCTGTTCGAGAGCCGGCAGCGGAGACGTCAGCAGGAGCGCGCCCACCATGGCGCCAGCCGTGCGACCCGTTAATGCCATCGCCCTCCCTATTGGAGCGATCGCCGCCACAATCACAGGAAAACAATTGCCGGCCTTCGCTGGCATACGTCGTCTGGCAAAGAAGACTGCTCATAAGAACACATCTGTATCCAACTGAGGATGAGACAGCTCCGCGCTCAGCCACCTGTCTCATGGCACCAACCCATGATCACCCTGCCGCCCGCCAGCTCCTCGAAACGAATTCGTTGCAGCAGGTCCAGTATTCCGTTACGGTCGCCTGAGTTGCCTGCCACCTGCCTTCCCTCCCGGTATCGGGCCGGATACTCCCCCTCCCTCTGTTCACATGAAACATCGAATCGTTGGTTCACTCCTATTCATTGCCGGTGTGATCGTGGGGATCGTCATTGGAGCAAAGTCCATGACAAAATGGGACAGCCCGAGTCGAAAAGGCGCTGATGGCGTCTCCCATCCTACAACGGGCTCCGCCCCCCTCCCAAATCCAGAATCAATCGGTCCGGATGGGCCTCATGCATCGATCATCGAAGGCATGTCGATTGCCGAGTTGGTGGCCTCGGCCAAGCAAGCCGCGATTGCCGGCAATCAATCACTCAGCGATGAAGAATTTGGCGCAAAACTCGCACAATTAGTAACATCCAAAGGACTTGTCGAGGAACGGGTGGAAGCGGAAGGAATGAAGGAGATGTTGAATCCAGGCCGCTTTGCGGAGTTCTATGTCGCCTATGCGAAGTTGGTCCAACTCCACGCTGGCGATATGGTGATAAACACCCCGCTGACTGACATGGGGAAAACTTTCGGTCGGGACGCGCTGGATGCCCTGCTGCGCCTGCAACCACAGGGTTTCGAACGCTGGGATTCCCTCATTCAAGGCTGGGCCAGCGTGCAGCCGCAAGCGGCGACGGATTGGTTCAATGACCTGGATGAGACCCATCCTCGATACGACTCCGCATTGTCCGGGCTGATTTGGGGCTTGGCGGAAAAGGACGGACCCATGACCGCGCAGATATTGGCTGAGCTGTCCGCTTCCGATCAGGAAAAGGCCGTCTATGGATTTGCCAGTTCGTTTGTTCACAACCATGGATTGGCATCGTTCGACACCTGGCTGGCATCCACTGATGCGAGCTTTGCTCCGAAGGCGTTGCAGGCCGCCACGGATTTCGCCCGATACCAACCCCCGCAAGACTTCGTTCCGTGGTTCGCAGCTCATGCAAACACGCTCGGAATCCGCCGCGAACTCACGAACGGGTTTGCCCAATGGTTCAAGACAAATCCTTCGGATTCCATGGACTGGCTCCTGACTCTGCCTGAGCAAAACAGCAGTCGAGCATCGATTCTCAAAACACTGCCGGGAGTCGTCGACGCCAATGACAGGGAACGCTTCCTGCTCTCTCAGCCAGGCCATCCTGGAGTCGATTTACTCCACGCCGCCGTCGTCGACTGAATCCATCGTCCATGGATCCATGCGTACGCCTTGCGCGGCACCCGAATGGCGGCTCAGTCCGGGTCCGACCCGGAAGATCCGGCTTCGTGATGGCGGGAATGGCGTGGGTGTGCACGTTGGCGGGTGATGCCCGTGGTCGCGAGTTACTGCGCGGACTTCCTGAAGCCCGACATGCAGCACATTTACCGCCAGCTCAGCGACCTGGGCCGGTGGGAACCGCGTGTGATCGCGCACAAGCGGGAGAACGAAGCGCTGTTCCCCTGGCCGGCAAAGCGGGTGCGCGTCCTGCCGAAGGGACCGTGCCGCTGGGCGCGCCGGTTCTGGCATCGCACACTGCGGCGGGCGGCGTTCGTTCCACCCACGCTGGGCGAGGTGAAGGAATTCCTGTACCAGGTGCGCCGGTTCGAAGCGGACGTGCTGCACATTTACTTCGGGCACCAGGCGGTGCGCTGGCTGCCGGTGCTGCGGACGTGTCCGGTGCCGGTGGTCGTCAGCTTTCACGGCGCCGATGTCGGCGTAGGGGTCGCCCCGCCGGACCTGCGTGCCGTATTTCGCCATGCCGCGCTGGTCCTGGCGAGGTCGGATGCCCTGCTGGCCGACCTGGAGGCGCACGGGTGTCCGCGATCCAGGTTGCGGCTGCAACGGACCGGAGTGCCACTCGATTTCTGGTCGCCACCCGCAGTGCCGCGCGCGTTTCCGCCTACGGACGGGGCGTGGCAGTGCGTGCAGGCGTGCCGGTTCGTCGAGAAAAAAGGCCTGGCCACCACCCTGCGTGCGTTCGCGGAAATCGCGAGCGTCTGGCCGCATGCCCGGCTGTGGCTCGTCGGTGACGGGCCGATGCGCGAGACGCTGCAGCGGATGGCCGGCGCTATGCATATCGCCGGACACGTGCGCTTCACCGGCTTCCTGCCGCCGCCGGAAATGCGCGACGTGCTGCACGCGTCCCACCTCTTTTTCCATCCCAGCGAGACACAGCCCGATGGAAATCGCGAAGGTGTGCCCAACAGCCTGCTCGAAGCCATGGCCACCGGATTGCCGGTCATCGCGACCCGTCACGGCGGCATCCCCGAAGCCGTGACCGATGGCCTGTGCGGTCGCCTCGTCGCCGAGCGCGACGCCCCGGCTCTCGCCGCCGCCGCGCTCGCCCTGTTGGGGGATCCAGCGTGCCTCGCCGCGATGGGCGATGCCGCGCGTGCCGCCGTCACGCAAAACTTCGAACGCCGCGCCCAGACCGCCGTGCTCGAAGCCTGCTACGACGAAGCCGC
>CAZYHO010000621.1:0-2986 GCA_964647495.1 uncultured Akkermansia sp.
ATCCTGGAGTGCGCAGTATCCGAGGCAATAACCATCAGTTGATCGTTGGCCCAATCGTAAAAGATTGTAGTGTCTTTGATTTCAGGAAAGCCTGCCTTCGAAAAAAGTTCTGCCGGGTATTCCATGGCCAGTCCGGCAAACGGTTCATCAGGCTCATGTGACGCGAGGGTTTTCTCAAGATCTGGAGGCGTGTGGATTGGAGACACATGTTTCGCACAGGGCTCCGTGCCTCGGCCCGAGGTTCCGGCTTGCCGCCGGGACTCCAACGGGTTCGTGCGGAAAACCGTGGGGTTGGAGTCCCGCCGCAAGGCGGAACGCGAAGCCAGGTGCGTCACAGCGTTGGCCCTGACCTCTGACGCGTCCCGCCGGGTAGGTGGAATCGTCGACCGGGGCAACATTCTGCGCTGGACGATGTTTCCCACACGGCTGCGCGGCCGGGCCGGCGAGCCGCAGAACTTCTGCGGCGCTCCCGGGAGCACGCTGCGCCCGCAACGAACGTCCGCGGATGACCAGTGACCAGTGACCAGTGACCAGTGACGAATGACGAATGACCAACGACAAAACCGGCCAGTGGATCAGGAAGCATCGAGCCGACCCTGGCGGGGAGGAGCGGCATTGGCATGGCCGTTGCGGTGGGTTGCAACTTGTCGGATCATCTGGACCGCATGTCCCGTCCCCATCCGCCGCGCCCTCCCGCCTCGTGGCGGTCGTCCCGCCAGTTGTACCGGCGGTTTCGCCACGACCTGAAGCACCCGCCGCCGCTCGACGACACGGCGCCCGCCGCCGCGGATGCCCCGCCGTCGACCAATCGCCGGGAGAATTTCCGGGGATTCCTGCGGGTGGTGCTTCTGTTTCGCTGGAAGATCGTATTGATCGTGGTGCTTGCGGCGCTGGTGGCGGGGTTGGAGGCGTACCAGCCGCGTCTGTTCGGCGAGGTCATCGACGAAGTCTTGCAAAACCCGGCGTTGTCGGAGGCGGACAAACGGCAGCGGCTGGCCGAGTACATCCTGCTCCTGCTCGGGATGGTCGTCGCCGCGCGCGCGATCGATGCCTGGCGCGACTACCGCACCCACAGCCTGAATGCGCGTGTCCTTTCGCGACTGCGCCGGCTGCTCTACGGGCATCTGCTGCGGTTTCCTCTCGGCAGGCTCCACGAAATCAAGACAGGAGGCGTGGTGTCGCGCCTGACCGGCGATCTGGAGGCGCTGGCCGGGCTTATCCAGATGGCGTTCATTTCGCCGCTGGTCGCCCTGCTCCGGATCGGGTTCGCGTTCGTGGTGGTCTGGCACTGGAATCCGCGGTTCGCGCTGATCCTTGTTTGTCTGCTCGGACCGATAGCGTTCGCGTCGTTCCTCTGGATCGGCCCGATCCGCAAGGTCTGGCACTTTTATTTCAAGAGGAAGGGCGAACTCGATTCCCGCATCAGCGAAACATTTGGCGGCGTGCGCGTTGTGCGCGCGTTCCAGCGCGAGGAAGCCGAGGAACTTCGTTACGCCACCAGCCAGCACTCCCTGGCGCGGCTCAACCTGTATGGCGTCCGCTATACCAGCGTGGTCCACATTCTGTGGAATGGGCTGATTTCGCTGGCCAATGTCGCCGTGCTTTTCTTCGGCGGGCGCATGCTCTTCGACGGCACGGCCACCATCGGCCAGATCACCGGCATGATGGCATTCACCGGCATGCTCATGGGGCCGGTTTACATGATCGTCCAGACGTTCGGCGACCTCCAGAAAAGCCTCGCCGCCGTGGACCGCGTCTTCGATCACCTCCGCGAACCGGACGAACTCGACGACCCGCCCGATGCCGTCGATGCCCCCGGCCGCGTCGAGGAAATCGTCTTCGATCATGTGGACTTCGGGTACTCACCGGAAAAGCTGGTCATCCACGAATTTTCACTGGCCGTCCCCGCAGGCGCCACCGTGGCGCTGGTCGGCGCGAGCGGGTCCGGCAAGACGACCATGGCCGACCTGGTCGCCCGCTTTTACCGGCCGACCGGCGGCGAGATCCGGCTCAACGGGATCCCGCTGGAGAAGATCCGCCTTCACAGCTACCGCCGCCTGCTCGGCATCGTCTCGCAGGACACCTTCCTCTTTGACGGCACCGTCGCCGAAAACCTCGCCTATGGCCGCCCCGAAGCCACGCGCGAGGAAATCGTCGCCGCCGCCCGACAGGCCAATGCGCACGAGTTCATCGCCGATCTGCCGCTCGGTTACGACACGCCGATCGGCGAACGCGGCGCCCGCCTTTCCGGCGGCCAGCGCCAGCGCCTCTCCATCGCCCGCGCCATCGTCGCCGATCCACAGATCCTCATCCTCGACGAGGCCACCAGCGCGCTCGACACCCACAGCGAACGCCTGATCCAGGCCGCCATCGAACAACTCGAAGCCGGCCGCACGACATTCACCATCGCCCACCGCCTCAGCACGATCACCGGCGCCGACATCATCGCCGTGCTCGACAAGGGCCGCCTCGTCGAAAAAGGCACTCACCCCGAACTCATGGCCCTCCGCGGCCGCTACTGGCACATGGTCGAGCAACAACGCGAGGCGTTCGGCGAATAGGCGCGCGGCGAACAGGCGCACGAAGGATCTGTGCGGAAAACCGTCGGGTCGGAGTCCCGCCTCAGGGACGCGGCCAAGAGCAAATCACCAATCGCATCAGGTGCGTCAAGGATTGGCAAGGGACTCGAAGGGACTTCTCCATGCGATTTGAGGTTCTCGGATACATCGCGCGTCCCGCGCCGTGTGCGCGCACACGTGTGCGGCTACAAGGGGGGATCGCACAAGGTGTCTGTCCCCACTCCTGCCGCAGGGCCAACGGCCCGGTTCTATTTCAGCCTGGGGCGATGCCCCATAGGCGTTAACTTGAATATTTGCCTGAACGCCGAAGGCTCCTGGACTGCGGCGAGCATCGCCGCTCTGCTCGAATGGCTCACTCCCCGCAGAGCCCCCCGCTCAGTGGGAAGAGAGCCCGATTCCGAGGCGAA
>CAZYHO010000622.1:0-2976 GCA_964647495.1 uncultured Akkermansia sp.
CCCCATGCACCATGCCCCATGCACCATGAACCATGCACCATGCACCATGCACCATGAACCATGAACCATGAACCGTGCACCGTGCACCCCAAAAAACCATTCCCCGCTGGCACTTCCCGGATCACGATGCACAGTGCCTGTTTTGCCCCGTCCGCCGCATGCCTGAACCTGATCGACTGGCATTGATGCTTTCCACGTTGTGTTTCCTCGGCGCTTTCGCCGCGGCGGCTTCGCGTGTCGTGGTGGCGGCGTACCGGGTGATCTGGCCGCACCATGCCTTGATGGCGCTCGGGTTTCTGGGCCAATGCTGGGTGCTGGGTGTGCGCGGGAAGGAGCTGGGCCGCTGCCCGATCACGCAGCCCTGGGAGCTGCTGGTGTTCATCAGTTGGGGGGCGGTCATGATGTATTGGGTGATCGGGCCGGCCTATCGTGTCTCGTTGATGGGCCTGATCACGGCGCCGCTGGTCTGGTTGTTCCAGGTGCTGGCGCTGATGCTGCAAGGGTCGGTGCCGCCGAAGCCGGGCGACCCCATCTTTCAGCCGCGCCCGAAGATCGACCCCTGGCTCGAGTGGCACGCGACCGTCTCGCTGCTCGCCTATGCGGCGTTTGCGCTCGCCGCCTCGGCCGGGGTGCTGTTTCTTTTCCAGAACCGCCAGCTCAAGAGCTGCCATCCACACCGGCTCATCTTCAATCTCCCGCCCCTGCACAACCTCGGGCGCGGGCTGATCGGGCTGCTCCACCTCGGCTTCGGGCTCCTGACCGTCGGCATCATCACCGCCTATTTCATGGAAACCCGGCCGGGCGTGCTCAAGCTTGCCGCGAGCTGGACGGTCTGGGGCGCGTACCTCGCGATCCTCCTTTACGAATGGCGCCGCGGATGGCCGAAGCGCCGGCTCGCGGAAGTCGCCGCGTTGATCTTCCTGCTCCCTCTCGCCAGCCTTTGGATTGTGTCGCGTCACTGAGCCATGCCCCTTTTTGCCATCGGACTCAACCACATCACCGCCTCGGTTTCGCTCCGGGAACGGCTGGCTGTGCGCGACGCCGATGTGCCATCGGTCATGCACGACCTGCGCGCCCAGCCCGGCATCGAAGACGTCGTGTTCGTTTCCACATGCAATCGCGTCGAAGTCTACGCCGCGGGATCCGAACCCTCCTCCGTGCAGGCTTACCTCGACAGCCGTTTCGGCCTGGGCGAGGATGCCGGCCGCCTGTACCGCCACATCGACGCCGAGGCCGCGCGGCACTTGTTCCGCGTCGTCAGCGGGCTCGACAGCATGGTGCTCGGCGAGACCGAGATCTTCGGCCAGATCAAAGCCGCGTACGCCGCGGCACACGGCGCCGGAGCCACCGGCCGCACGCTCAACAAGCTGTTTCAGCACGCCTTCCGCGTCGGCAAACATGTGCGTTCCGCCACCCAGATCCAGCAGGGCGCCACTTCGGTCGGCGGGGCGGCCGTGGAGCTTGCCGAAAAAATCTTCGGTGAGCTGCGCGACAGCACGGTCATGATCCTCGGCGCCGGCGAAATGAGCCGCCGCACCGCCCAAAGCCTGCAAAGCCGCGGCGCCCGCAGCCTCATCGTCGCCAACCGCACCCACGATCGCGCCGTCGATCTGGCCACGGAAATGGGCGGTCGCGCCGTGCATTACGACGCGTGGCCGGACGAGGTCATCAACGTCGACGTCATCATCAGTTCGACCGCCGCGCCCCATCACGTCATCGCCCCCGAGCATGTGCAGGCCGCCCTCCGCCGCCGCCACGGACGCCCGCTTTTCCTCATCGACATCGCGGTGCCTCGCGACATCGATCCGGCCTGCGGCCAGTTCGACGACGTCTATCTCTACAACGTCGACCACCTCGAAGGCATGGCCTCCGAAGCACGCGCGCGCCGCGAAAAGGAGATCCATCGATGCGAACGCATCATCGATGCCGAGGTCACCGCCATCGCCAGGGCGCTCGGGTTGCCGGCAGGCGGTCTGTGGACGCCGCCCGGCGCGGACACCTTGATCGTGCCACCCGCGCCCGGCGCGGCCGCCCACCTGGCTTCACCTCCGCTCTCATCCCGCCGATGATTCTCGGAACGCGCGGATCGGCGCTCGCGTTGGCGCAAACGGAGCTGGTCCTGCAGGCACTCCAGCTCGCCCACCCCGCCCGCTCGTTCACTCACGAAATCATCCAGACCACCGGCGATCTGCGGCCCGACCTGCGTCTCGGTCGGCCCGACTCCGGCGCCGACAAACGCGTGTGGACCAAAGAACTCGAAGCCGCCCTGGCCGCCGGCGCCGTGCAAGCCGCCATCCACAGCGCCAAGGACGTGCCCACCGATCTGCCGCCCGGATTCCGCCTCGCCGCCTGCCTGCCACGGGCCGCCGTCGACGACGTTCTCGTCGCCCGCCAACCAGGCGGGCTCGACTCCCTGACGCCCGGCGCCACCGTGGCCACCAGCAGCGTGCGCCGCGCGTGCCTGCTCCGGCATCACCGCCCCGACCTCCGCATCGTCGAAATCCGCGGCAACGTGCCGACACGCCTGCAAAAACTCGCCGCCACCGCCGGCCTCGACGCCCTCGTCCTCGCCCGCGCCGGCCTCGACCGCCTCGGGTACGCCACGCCGTGGGCCGCCGGCGACGCCGCCTCCGGAAACCCGCTCCCCGAGGGTCTCCACGCCACACTTCTACCCGGCGATACCTTCCTGCCGGCCGCCGCCCAAGGCATCGTCGCCATCGAGGTCTTCGGTGACGATCCGGATCGCGACGCCACCCTGGCCGCCATCACACACGCGCCCACCTGGCGCGCGTTGCGCGCCGAACGCGAGTTCCTCCGCCTCCTCCACGCCGGCTGCCACACACCCATCGGCCTGCTCACCCGCGAGGAAAATACCTCGCTCCACATCCAGGCGATCGTTTTCCCCGACGACGCCACTCCCGCCACCCCGCCGCGCACCACCACCGCCCAAGGCCCCGCCTCCCACCCCGAAGCCGT
>CAZYHO010000623.1:0-2973 GCA_964647495.1 uncultured Akkermansia sp.
TCGCCCGATTCCGCGCTGAAAGAATTGACGACGGGACGGACCTGCCGTCACAATGATGCCGGCGAGCGGCCGGCTTGAGATGCCCCGAGGTCCTTCCGACGGCCCTGCTGAAAAACCCAACGAATCCCCGAGCCATGAAAAAATCCCGTTCCAGAAGGCGCCGGCTGCCGCGTCGCGTCACCTCGTGTTGCCTTGCGGCCACCTCGCTGAGCCTGGCGTCCCATTCCCAGGCGGACCTCATCCACCGCTGGAGTTTCAACAATGCGGCCGGTTCCGCCACCGGCGCGACCGTCGAAGATGGCATCGGCGGCGCCCACGGAACGGTCCACGGCAACGGCGCCACGTTCACCGGATCGGCCGTGCGCCTGACGGGAGGCGCCAGCGGCACGGCGCCTTACGTCGATCTGCCCAACAATCTGGTCAGCGTCCACGAGGCGATCACGATCGAAGCCTGGCTGACCGTGCATGCGGCCAGCGGCAACTGGGTGCGTTTCTTCGATTTCGGCGCCGGCGAAGCGGGCGAGGTCGGCGGGCCGGGCGGAGGTTTCGCAGGCACGAATTACCTTTTCCTCAGCGCGGCCACAGGCGGCGACTACAACACCCAGCAGTTGGAAATCCGCGTGGCCGCCGGCGATGGCAACAATACCTTGTGGCGGCCCGACCGCCCGGCCGCTTTCGGCCAGCAGATATATTTCGTCATCACCGTGGACAGCGCCGGCGGACAGAGCGTGGTCAATTATTGGCGGAACGACGAGCACATCCTCTCCGACGTGACCTCGCCGTTCCTGCTCTCTGAAATCAACGACGTCAACAACTGGCTGGGCCGCTCCAACTGGTCGCAGGACGCCAATATGAACGGCGAGTTCAATGAATTCCGCATCTACGACCACGCGTTCAGCCCGGAGGAAGTCTTCGCCAGCCGGGCTTCCGGACCGGATAACCTGGTGGTGGACACGGACAACGACGGAATGCCCGATGGATGGGAAACCCAGAACGGATTGATTGTGGGTGTCAATGATTCGGGCGGCGACCCGGATGGCGACGGCCTGCCCAACGTCCAGGAATTCCAGCGTGGCACCAATCCGCAGAATCCCGACACCGACGGGGACGGATTGAGCGACAGCGTGGAAACAAACACGGGCATCTGGGTCTCGGCCGGCGATACCGGCACCGATCCGTTGCATCCGGACACGGATCGGGACGGTCTCCCGGACAACGTGGAAACCAAAACCGGCGTCTTCGTCGGCGCCGGTGACACAGGCACCGATCCCCATCTCCGCGACACCGACGGCGACGGCAGCGGTGACGCCACGGAAGTCGCTTTCGGAACCAATCCCCTGCTACCCGCCAGCGTGCCCGCCCCCAGGCTCGTTCATCGATATTCCTTTACCGAAACCATCGGCAACAAGGTGGCGGATGCCGCCGGCGGTGCGCATGGATTCGTGCATGGCGCGGACTTTGTCCGGGACGACGGCCAGATCGAACTGCCCGGGGGGTCATCAAACGTCGCGCCCTACGTGGCACTGCCCTCGGGCCTGGTCTCGAACCACGGCAAGGCCAAAGGCGGGCGTGGCGCGGTCACCCTCGAAGGCTGGGCTACCGTGCTGAGCACCTCGGGCGGCAACTGGGCGCGGCTCGTCGATATCGGCACCTCCGATCCCGGCGGAGCCAATGGCGCCATTCATGGCTTCGGCAACTGGAACGGCGGCGGTACCAACGCTCAGGACACCTTCTTCCTCACAGCCTACAACGGCACCAACGCCGGCGTGCGCCAGCTTTCCCTGCGCAATGGAGACGGCGTCGCCTTCCCGATGGCTCAGCTCAATCCCGATCCTCCCGTCACGAGCACCCTGGAAGAGCCCCTGCATTTCGTCATCACATTCGACGAAAGCTCCGGCCGCCTCGCCTATTACGAAAATGGCGTCTTCGTCAACGAGGCGACAACCGATGCGCTCAATCCGATCCAGCTCGGCAATATCAAGGACTCCAACGTCTGGCTCGGACGGTCCAATTTCACCCACGACGGCAACCTGCATGGCCGCTTTGACGAATTCCGCGTCTACGAAGGCGCGCTGCCCGAGGAAATCATCGCCCAGCACTTCAACGACGGCCCTGAAGCGGCGCCCGCACCCGGCGTCGCACCGCTCGACTCCGATGGCGACGGCATGCCCGACTGGTTCGAGCGCGCTTACGGCCTCGACCCGGCCGTCGCCACCGATGCCGGAGCCGATGCGGACGGCGACGGCGTGACGAATCTTCAGGAATTCCAGCGCGGCAGTTCCCCCCTGGCCGCGGACACGGACCGCGACGGCCTTTCCGACGCGGTGGAAACCAACACCGGCGTCTATGTCAGCGCGACCGACACAGGCAGCCACCCCGCGGCGTATGACACCGACGGCGATTTCGTCAGCGACGGTGCGGAGGTCCTCGCCGGCTCCAATCCGGTGAGCCCGGGCGCGGATGTGCCTCGGTTGCTGCACCGCTGGAGTTTCGACGACCCCGCGGGCGCGGCTCCGGACGCAACTCCGAGCACCGATGCCGTCAGCGGCGAACCAAACGCCATCATTCGCGGAGACGGCGCCTCCTTCACCGGCGAGGGCGTCACCCTGCCAGGCGGCAGCTCCGCCTCCGCCGCTTACGTCGATCTGCCCAACCAACTGATCTCGCCCTTGAAGGCGGTGACGATCGAAGGCTGGGCCAGCATCCACAGCAACAGCAATGCCTGGGCGCGGATTTTCGATTTCGGCAACACCCGGGTCGCCCCCGATTCGCCGGATGGCAAGGAGATCACCGGACCGGGCGACTCAGGCCAGGGCGGAGACTATCTCTTTCTCAGCGCCGCCGTCGGCACCGATTACAACGTGAACCGCCTCGAACTGCGCGAAGTCACTCCGGGACCGGAAATCAACGGTGTTCATGACACCGCTCTCGCCTTCGCCCAGGACGAGGAATTCCACTTCGTCGTGCTCGCCG
>CAZYHO010000624.1:0-2966 GCA_964647495.1 uncultured Akkermansia sp.
TCAGGATTCCCCGCCTCTCAACCCGCGTTTGCCAATGATCGGGGCCTCCTGCGCGAAGAAGACCATCGAAAAACTCTTGCCGCTCCCCTGCGTCTGCCAGAAGACGCCCCCGCGCCCATGGCCCAGCTTGCGGGCCTCCAGCATCGAGGCGATGGCATTGTTCACGCCGAGGAACTGGTGGTTCTGCCCGATGACCTTCACCAGTCCGGCCTTGTGCTCGGAGAACAGCGTGAAATTCTCCACCATGTCGAGCAGCCGGGCCGGCTCGCACGTCCCGCGAATCATGACCTCCAGCGACACCCGGCGCGGCTCGTCCTCGCGCTCGATGCGCTTCCACTCGAAAAACCGGTCCCAATCGGCCGTGAGCGAGCCAACGCGGCTGTCGGTTCCGTTGCTGGCGATGATGAGCGCGTTGTACCAAAACAACGCCGAGATGCCATTCTGCGGATGCTTGTAGCTCGTCAGGTTTTCATCGAACGCCGCGCGCGCGGGCACTCCAGGCTTCTTCAACTCAACGACTACCAGCGGCAGGGCGCTGACGAAGCCAACCAAATCCGGGCGACAGGTGTAAAGCGCGCCCGTGACGCTGAACTGGCTGACGAGCAGAAAATCATTGTTCGCCGAATGCTCCCAATCGATGACGCACACCCGCTCGGTCTTCTGGCCGCCATGCTCGTTGTCCGGCACGGAGACCGGGATGCCCTCTTTCAACAACCGATAAACCTCACGATTCGCTTGTTCGAGCACCATCGACGAACGGTCGCGGGTCAATTCGTCGATCGCGGCGGCGATGGCCTCGGCCGGCAGCGTCGGGCTCAACTTCTCCAACGCCGCCCGCAACCGGGACACCAGCACCACTTCGCCCGGCGTTTCGCGCTGCAAAGTGCCGCTCCCGCCCAAGGTCTCTTCCAGCGCCGACACCGTCGTCCAGCCAAGCTCCGCGAACAACCTGATGGCGGGCTGCTCGACAAGCTGGTCTTCGGTGTAGGCGTGGGGCATCGTGTTTAGATTCCGAGCAGCAATCTTCCGACCGTTGCAACATCCTCGCGGATGCGATCCCGGTTGGCGGTGGCGCCCGGATGGAACTCCGCCGCGCGGATCGGCCCATCTTGTCCGGGTTCGGTGAAATCGTTTTGCAGCGACTTCATGGCAAATTCGAAACCCGCGTTGCCAGCCTTTGCCTCAAGTTGAAAGGCCGCCACTGCCGCCGCCGGTCCGTCCACAAACCCCGTGACCGCCAGCAGCACATCGTAAGCATCCTTGGGCAGCCGCCGGCCCGTTGGCCCGCCAAACGCATTCAGTTTCAGCACCAGCAGTGGCCCTATGTCCGCTACCGCCACTTCGCATTCCTGCTCCGCGCCGTACAGGTCGAATCCTTTCACAAGGACCATCCGATGGCAGGAGAGCGCGCGATTCACTCCTGGAATGACGCTGGCAACCACGTCATCCACCATGCGGGCGCCATGCGGTGAGCAGCGCCTTCTCCGCCGAGGCCAGACTGTCCCCCGGGTATTCGCCGAATGTTCCGAACTTGCTCATGCCCACCCTCCCGCGAAGTCCGGCCAGCGTTTCAGTTCCTCCGCCTGCTCGTCCGCGCGCAGCCCGGCGTGTTGGAGATCGAGGTAAATCTGCGTGTCCGACACCAGTTGAAAGCCCTGCACCGTTTGCCGCGGGTGCAGGACACCTTCGTCCTTCGGCAGCACCAGCCGCAACCTGCCGCCGCCATCCGTCACGCGGCGGCCCAGCAGTTTCTCTTTGATCACGGAATCGTCGGGAAATTTCTTCACGTAAGCCGTCACCACCACGGGCGTCGTGTAAGGATGCCGCAGCCAGCCCGCCAACCACTGCGTGAACACCGGCGGTTCGTCGGCCAGCGCCTCCTTCAGCTTCTCCGCCAGTTCCAGCGGTTCGTTGATCAGCACCGAATACTCGCGCGTGCGCGTCCGCTTTTCCCAGTCGTCCACCTTCACCCACGCTTCCAGTAACGCGTTCGGCTTCGTCACCCGCAGACCGCCCGCTTCTTCCGCCGCCCACTCCCGCGCCAGCAATTGCTGCCGCACCGCGCTCACCCAGCCGAGGCTGACGCGCGCCGATGCCGCCAATTCCACGACCTTCCACGCCCGCAGCGGACCTTGCAGCAGCACCCGCAGCACCCGCGTCGCGCGCGGCGCAAACACCGATCGCGTCTCCCGCTTCTCCCGGAACGGATTCTCCGGCGACCGCGTCTCGATGAATACCTGATCGAACGACAGCCGTGCGTTGCCCGCCAGATCCGCGTAGCCGATGCCCGCCTCCGCGCAAATCTTCGCCGACTCCTCCGAGATGAACGGCGCCAGCAGCACGCCGTAACGCGGCGCATCGCCCGGCAATTGCTTCAGATAGCGCTCCAGTTGCAGCACCGCCGTCCGCACCTCGCGCGGCTGAGCCAGGCGTTTGCCCTCCCCCACCAGTGTCCACTTTCGGTCGCCCGCCGTCACCTGCGCCAGCCAGTCCGCCCGGTCGGAGCATCCGGGCGAAATGTGCGCCTCTCTCCTGAGCGAAACCAGCTTCAAGAACGGCACCCGCCCCAGCAAGCCGCGCAGCAACGCCTCGAATTTCGGTTCAAGTTCCCGCTCTTTCAGTATTTCGACGGGTTTCATCTCGCGGTGAAAATGGCTCTAATCGTGAAATCGGGCAACCGTGATTTTCACTTGATACCACGTTTTCACCGCGCGGTGAAAACGGCACTTTTGCTGAAACTCCCGCGCGAGACTCATGCGTACTCTGCATCGGGTGCCCCCTGCCCCGGCAAGTCCTGCGACAGCCGATCGATCACCTTCGCGCCCCATCCCTCGCGCTGCTGCCGGTCGAGAATCAGCCATCCGATGTCCCAATACTTTTGTCTGAACCGGGGAGGCGGAAGTGGACGCCCCATTTGCGGTAGAGGGCGCGGGCCATCGACCCGAAATTGAGACGGAACGGCTTGA
>CAZYHO010000625.1:0-2948 GCA_964647495.1 uncultured Akkermansia sp.
CAAGGGACACAAGGGACACAAGGGACACAAGGGACACAAGGGACACAAGGGACACTAAGGACGAAAAGGACACGAAGGACCGAAAGAAACGGGAGGGTGCTCCCGTTACCAAAGGTCCTTAGTGTCCCTTGTGTCCTTCTCGTCCTTCCCCTCTCTCCCATGAGCACTTCCTCCTCCTCCGGCTTCATACCGCCGCATGGCGGCTACAAGAAACTCCTCTCATACCAGAAGTCACTCATTGTCTATGACGGCACCGTCTTCTTCGTGAAACGCTGGCTGCCCAAATACGGCGACCGCACCGTGGACCAGATGGTGCAGGCCGCACGCTCCGGAAAACAAAACATCTGCGAAGGCAGCGCCGCTTCCGCGACCTCAAAGCAAATGGAAATCAAGCTCACCAATGTGGCCCGCGCCAGTCAGGAGGAACTGGAGGAGGACTACCGGGACTTTCTGCGCTCCCACGCACTCCGGGAATGGCCCACGGAACACCGCTATTCGCGACATCTCCGCTCCCTCAACCGCATTCCCGGCGCCACCTACGAGACGTTCCGCAAAGGGATTGAAAGCCACGACCCGGAAATCGCCGCCAACGTCATGCTTGGCCTGGTCCGCGTGACCCTCTACCTCCTGAAACGCCAGATCGCCGCCCTCGAAAAGGACTTCCTGCACCACGGCGGCCTCCGCGAACGCATGACCAAAGCCCGCCTGGACACACGCACACAGCAGCAGGAAGAGCACCACAGGAAGGACACAAAAACCCACCAGAACTGAACCGCCCTGTCGATACCTCCGGCGATCGAGATCAAAAATCCGTGTCCGAAGCGGTAAGCGCGAGCTTCTTGATCCAGATGTTGCGATAGCGGACGTCGTGGCCCTCGTTTTGGAGCTTGAGGCCCTGCGGTGAATCGGTGATCCCCTTTCCGCCGTTGTTGCCGCCGTCCACTCCGGAGTTCGGGCCGCCGTGGACTTGATCGATCGCCACGTTCGTGTGCGCCTTGACCCCGTTGAAATAGACCGTCACCAGCGGCTTCTCGACCAGCTTGCCGTCCTTGAAGCGGGCGGCGCGAAAGACGATGTCGTACGCGTTCCATTTCCCGGTGCCGTTGTAGGCGTGGTAGGGCGAATCCGTCTGATTGATGACGGCGCCCATGCCGTGGGACGACTTGTCGCCGTCGAGGATCTGGATCTCGAACCTGTTCTGCAAATACACGCCGCTGTTGCCGCCGGGTTTGGCGACCATGAACTCGACGTGCAGCCGGAAATCGCCGAACGCCTCTTTCGTCACGATGTCCGCGGTGCCGTACTTGCCGCCGTCGGCCACGCGGTCATCGGTCATGATAGCCGTGCCGCCGCTCTCGGCATCGGGCACCTCTTTCCATTTGATCGGAAGCGAGGACTTGAAGCCCGGCCCCTCCCAATAGATCCACTTCGCGTCGAGCATCTTCTTTGTGCCGTCGAGCACGAGTTCCGCGCCATCGATCGGGCGCGCGCCCACGCCGAGGTCGGCTCGTTTGACCGGTTCCTCGGCCGAAACGAAGGAAAGCAGGAGAACGGCGGCGGCGGTGCGGGCGATCGATTTCATCGATCAGAGATCAGGCATCAAATGCCGGCGGTCAAGCCGGTTGCGCCCTATCTCCTCCCGAGGACTCGCCGGCTTGCGGCGATCGCCGGAGGAAGGACGAAGAAGATGAAGAGGCACCAGACGTGCCAGCGGAAGTTGAGGTTCATGAAGACGCTGTTCAGCGCATGAAACGCGATGAGCAGCAGGCCGCAGGCAAACGACCAGCGCCGTCCGAGCAAGGCGAGCAGCGCGCCCAGCTCGAGGACGAGGCCCGCGCCCATCATGGCCTGGCCGGCTTGCGGGTGCGTCACGAGCCATGATTCCAGCCCGCTGCCGGCCGCCGTATTCACGTCGGCGCGGCTGTAGACCGCCTGGAGGTTTGTCTTGCGGAGCTGCACCGGGTAGTTGGCCGCCGCCTTGAGCCAGCCGACGAAGCCGGACGTGAGCACCTTGGTGAGACCGGTCACGACATAGGCCGCCACGATCGCCTGCTGCGAGGCGAAGGCGGCCCAGCGGTCGCGCTGCAGCGAATCGTCGATGTGCCTCATGTCACGGCGGCGGTGGCGCAACGCCCACCAGACATGCCAGATCCACTGGGCGAGCAGGACGAGCGACACGATCTGGTGATGGTGTTTCAGCGCGCCATTCGAATTGGCGTACGTGCCGGCAGCCACCGTGACGGCCAGCAGAAAACCGGTCGTCAGCAAGGGCAGCCGCCCGAACGCGTAAACGGCGAGCACAGGCCACGAAATCCACTTGAGCGCGGGCATCGCGTCCGGCAGCCAACGCAACGAGAACAGCCAGTTGACGAACGGCAGGCGCGCGAGCCACCACCGGTCCGCCTCCTTTTCCATGGCGATGCCGGCCAGCCCGACCGGTTCGCTCAGTTCGACCGGCTGAAGGCCCGATGGAATGACATCGACAAGCACGAGCGCGAAAAGCAGCCTCATGGCGACCAGTTCGATGCGCGTGTGCTCCTGCGGGCGAAAAAGGGGCGGCTTCATAGCTGGGGCGGCGCGGCGTCCGATCCGATCCGGGCGATAAAGATCGGCGCGGACTCGACCACCATGCCGTCCTTCACTTCGATCCTCACCTGGTAAAGATCCACGCCTCCATTCTCCACCTCGTGCGCGACGCCGGGAAACGACTCCGTGAGCCAGCGCAGGACATCCTCGCCCGAGGGGCGCATCTGCGCGGGTGTCGCATCGCGGTTCCGTATCCCTTTGCCGTTCTCGTCCTTCAGCCTGTCGATCAGGTTGTCGAATCGCTTCTTCAAGGCGTTCGCCTTGAAGCCGTTCGTCAGCGACTCGATCATCAGCGGCGTGCCATCCGGTTTCCCGATGAACATGACGTAGTCGAAATCATCGAAACCCGAATACATCGGGTA
>CAZYHO010000626.1:0-2941 GCA_964647495.1 uncultured Akkermansia sp.
GGCTGGGTCACCGGCCACAGCTACATCGTCTACGGCCCGCTCGCCAACGGCGCCACCCTGCTCATGTACGAAGGCGCCCCGGACACGCCTCACTTCGGACGCTTCTGGGAAATCATCGAAAAACATCGCGTCTCCATCCTCTACACCGCGCCCACCGCCATCCGCGCCTTCATCAAATGGGGCGACGAGCACGTCGCCAAACACGACCTCTCCTCGCTGCGCCTTCTCGGCTCCGTCGGCGAACCGATCAATCCCGAAGCCTGGATGTGGTACCACACGAGAATCGGCGGCGGCCGGTGCCCGATCGTCGACACATGGTGGCAAACCGAAACCGGCGCCATCATGATCAGCCCGCTCCCCGGAGCCACTCCGCTCCGCCCGGGCACCGCCACCCTCCCGTGCTTCGGCATCGACGCCGCCATCGTCGACGAAAACGGCGCCGAGGTCGGCCCCAACCAGGGCGGCCGCCTCGTCATCCGCCACCCGTGGCCATCGATGCTCCGCGGCCTCTGGGGCGACAAAAAACGCTACACGGATGTCTATTGGAGCACCTTCAAGAAACAGGGATGGTACCTGACCGGCGACGGCGCGCGCCGCGACAACGACGGATATTTCTGGATCGTCGGCCGCCTGGATGACGTGCTCAACGTCTCCGGCCACAGGCTCGGAACCGCAGAAATCGAAAGCGCCCTGGTCGCCCATCCCTCCGTGGCCGAGGCGGCCGTCGTCGCCCGCCCGGACGAACTCAAGGGCCAGGCGCCGGTCGCCTTCGTCACGCTCAAGGCCGGTCAGCACGCCAGCCCGGAACTCGCCACCGCTCTCAAATCCCACGTCGCCCGCGAAATCGGCGCCATCGCCAGACCGGACGACATCCGCTTCACCGCCGCCCTCCCCAAGACCCGCTCCGGCAAAATCATGCGCCGCCTCCTGAAGGAAATCTGCGCCGGCGGCAAAGTCAGTGGCGACACGACCACCCTTGAAGACTTCTCCGTCATCGCCTCCCTCGCCGCCCTGGCCGGCAAGGACGAGGAATAGTCCGGGACACCTGAAGTCCACCAATTCACCGAACCGCCGGCGCCTGGGAATCCTCACCCGGCACGGCGCCTGAGTACAGTCGGGCTCCACTCTCATTTTCCGTGAGATTCATTCTTTCATTCGAGGTTTCAGGCTAAAATGGACCCGTCGTCCCCCGGTCCGACTTCTCCTTCAATCCGCTCATCAATTCGAAAACCATGGCCATGTCGACCCCACGCCCCTTCGCGCCTCTGATGCCGCTTGCCGCGGCCGCGCTCTTCTTCTGTCAAGGCGCGCCACCGTCCTCGGCGCAAACGGCCTACCAGCAGGCGGTGCTGGACACGAATCCGGTGCTCTATTGGACGTTCGATGAGGCGGACGACTTCGAGAATGCCCGCAGCCTGGTCGACGACCAGTTCGAGAACGAATTGGCGCCGCTGGGTGCGGCGACGCGGGCGCCCTCGGCCACCACCGCGGGCGGCGCGGATCTCGGCCGGGCCGCGCGCTTCGACTACAACGAAGATCCACAGTCGCGCTTCCATGCGGTCAATCTCGCCCCGTTCGAGCCATTGACCCGCTTCGCCGTGGAATTCTGGTTCCTGCTCGAGGACGACATGACCAACCGCTATTTCAGCGAAATGTTCTCCGAAAGTGCCCAATCCAACCAGCCCGCCATGATCTACAATTTTAACGCCGGCGAACTCGAGCTATTCGGCGGCGGCCGCACCGGCGCGACGGCCTCATCGGGTGAATGGCATCACGTCGTGGCCGCCTTCTACGGCAGTGGCGAGGGCGTCGAAATCTATCTCGACGGCGAACTGGCGGAGTCCATCGACCGCGAAGGCGGGTTCAGCCAGGTCCACAGCTTCGGCGAGTTCGCCATCGGCAACACGGTGCGCAATCCACAGAGCATCAATGGCATGATCGACGAGTACGCCATCTACGACCTCGATGGATTCGATGACCTCGAGGCCCGCCAGGCGCATGTCCTCGCCATTGCGGCCCACCATGGTGTCGGCGGCACGTCCTTCGATCCGAAACTCCAGGCGCCATCGTCCGTGAATCTCGGTCTCGTCACCGTCGGCACACCTTCGATTTCCGGGGAAATCGCGGTCTCGAACCTCGGCGCCGCGCAGACACTGAACCTCACCGGACTCACGTTCGGCGCTCCCGACGGCGCCCGCTTCTCCCTCGCGCCGGCCACCACTTTCCCGATCGCTATCCCGCCGGGCGGGTCGGGTGTCGTCGGCGTCGTCTTTACCTCCGATGGCGAACCGGGCTCCTACTCCACCGTGGCCACCCTCGCGAGCAACGACCCGCAAGCGCCGGAGAAAACGATAACACTCTCCGTGACCGTGAGGCCGCCCGATCCACCGCCGGCCACTCCGTATCAGGAAGCCGTGGTCGGGCATCAGCCAGTGCTTTACTGGACCTTCGATGAGGAGGGCGAATTCGACAACGCCCTCAGCCTGGTGGACAACCAGCCCGCCAATGAACTGACGCCGCTGGGCGCGGCAACGAGAGCCGCCTCCACCACCACCGCGGGCGGTGCGGACCTCGGACGCGCCGCGCGCTTCGACTACAACGAAGATCCCGCGTCCCGATTCCATGCGGTCAATCTCGCCCGCACCCAGCCGCTGACCCGCTTCGCCGTGGAGTTCTGGTTCATGCTCGAAGACGACATGAACGACCGCTATTTCAGCGAAATGTTCTCGGAGGCCGCCCAGCCCAACCAGCCCGGCATGATTTACAATTACAATCCTGAGGAACTCGAGTTATTCGGCGGCGGCCGCACCGGCACGCCGGTCTCATCGGGCGAATGGCATCATGTCGTGGCCGCCTCCTACGGCGGCGGCGAGGGCGTCGAGATCTATATCGACGGCGAACTGGCGGAATCGATCGACCGCGAAGGAGGGTTCAGCCAGGT
>CAZYHO010000627.1:0-2939 GCA_964647495.1 uncultured Akkermansia sp.
AGGGGCTCGTCGAAGTGACCGGCACCAGCACGCGCATCCTCACCGACGCCGCCGTCGGAGAAGAATCCATCGACGAAGGCAGCGTCCAGGCCGCCCTCGACCGCGCCCAGGCCCGCCTCAAGGAAAGCGCCAACCTCACCGCCGAGGAAATCGCTGCCACCGAAGCCAGCATCCTCCACTCGCTCGCCCAGCTCAAGGTCAAGCGGAAACGCAAGGCGATTTAATCCCGTCCAGCCGCGCCCCGGACTGCCAGGAATTTGCTTCGGAGTGTTGGCCGCCGCTTGTTTCTCGGTGGAGAAATCCCGCCCCGTTCGTCGCCGGTCGAGTGCCCTGCAAGAGAAGAAGGAAGACGCGGTGCGTGGTTCCACTGCCACGCTGAGCGTCAGCTTTTCGAATCCGGGCGACGGCATCATTCCGCTCCATGAATTGAAGGGGGCCGAGAGCGAACTGAAGCTCCCGTGGAAGGCTACGAAGGGGAACGGACGCTCACCGCGGAGTGGAGTGTGACGAGCGGCTTGAAGCATTCGGGAAAACCCGCACTGGGCTACTTGTTCCGTGTGCGCACCCAGTTGGATGAGGCCGGAAATGTGAAGAGCGCCTGGTACGGAAAGATCGACGGGGAGTTCGACTGGAATCCGCGGAACTTCAAGACCGCACGACCGCACGGGTGATGTTCACGGGACCGATATGGGGTCTGTCCCCCGTTCCCCAAGCCTCTCATTGGACAAGTTCCGGGCTGTAGGGCCAGAGGGAGGTGAGGGCGGTGCTGCGGACCCAGCCGACGCGTGAGGGGCTGCCGGGGATTTCGATGTAGGACCATGATTCGCGGGCTTCGCGCACGAGAACTTCGGAGCCTGGAGGGAGGTCGATGATGACGCCGGCTGTGTCGGTCGGTGCGGAGAGGGCGGCGGCGGAGACGTGGGTGACGACGGCGCGGCGGCTGGCTTCGCCCGGGTCGAGCCGGGCGTTGAGGCCCCAGGCGGCCAGGGCGGTGGCGGGAAGCGCCAGGACGAAGAGCGTCCAGGCCCATCCCCGTGCGGCTCCCCGGAGCCGCAGGCAGAGGAGCGCGGCGAGCGCGAGCACGGCGGTCCACGCGGAAGCGGCGAACACCCAGCGCCACTCGTGGTGTTTCAGCCACGAGGAAACCGTGCGTCCCGCGCCGACGGCAAATTCCAGCGCGCCGGTCCGGCGCTGGATGAGCCTGACGTTCTGGCGCGCCGCGGAGTCGCGCGGATCGAGCAGAAGCGCGCGGCGGTACCAGAGAGCCGCCCATCCCGGCTTGTCTTCCCGGAAGAAGGTGTTGCCCAGATTGAAACACAGATCGCTGGAGATCTGCTGGTCGTTTTCGATGACCGCCTCGAACGCCTCGCGCGCGGCCGGCCAATCCTTTTTCTCGAAAGCGGCCACTCCGAGATCGAAATGAGCGGTCGCGCCGCCGGCCGCCCCGGAAAGGAGCACCAGCATGAGGCCGAGAATTGTGCGGATCTGGGACGAGAGCATTTTTCAGAGATCAGAGATCAGAGGTCAGTAGTTGGTAGCCAGATGTCGGTCGTCGGTGTCGGCGGTGTCGGTATTGAAGGAGGAGGAATCGGGAAGAGGGCCGGCATGGGGGGCGAATGGCGAATGACGAATGACGAATGACCAAATTGCCTACCGCGCCAGTTTGTCGAGGGTGGCGAGGACGGATTGTTGTTCGGGGCGGGGGACTGGGGCGGCGGCGTCATCGGCGAGGCCGGCGTAGCAGTAGAGCGATTGGCGCTGGAGGAGGGAATCCAGTTCGCCGTTGAGGCCGGTGGCGGAGGTGGAGCGGCCGGTGTGGTATTCGGCGGCGTTGAGGAATTCGCGGGCAAGCGAGTAGAATTCCTTGCGGGTCAGACCCGAGCGGCGGAGGTCCCGGCGGATGTCGGCGAGGAGGCGCGGTTTTCCCTCGGTGGCGGAGCGGTGGGCGGACTCGCGCTCGCGATGGCGGCGCTGCAATCCGACGCCGATGAACGCCAGGAGCAGGGCGGCGGGGAGCGCCTGGGCCGCCCAGAGGAGCGCCTCGTCGCGCGGGCGCGGTGTCAGCGGCAGCCAGGCGCCGATGGCGGGACGCAGCGTGAGGATATCGTCGAGCTTTTCCTCGGGCATGGCGGCATCGACCATGCTGAAGTCTTTGGTGGCGGACTGCTCGGCGGGTGGGTGGAAAAGGGGCTGTGTCAGCTCGGGCTGAAGGAGGATGGGGATCGGATCGGATCGGACCGTATGGTAGGTGGCCGAGGCGGGATCGAAAAACGAGAGCGTGTAGGCCGGCACCTCGGTCAATGGCTGCTGCGGGACGATGACCTGATTCCATACCTGCGTGCCCGGATCGAGCCCGGTTCCGCGGTTCTCGTGGGAAATCTTGGAGGGATAGAGTTTCCATCCTTCGGTGACGGCGGGAAGCGGCGCCGGGAGCGAGTCGAAGTTCCCCTCGCCGGTCACGATGAGGTCGATGGCGATCGGGTCGCCGACGCGGAGGTTTTGCGACGGCTGGGCGAGCCGCGACTGGACGATGAACCGGCCGACCGCGCCGGCGAAATCGGCCGGCCGTCCCTCGATCGGGAGCGGTTTGACGCGGATGCGGATCGACTCGCTGGTGAGCGTGAACCGCCGCGTTTGCATGCGCTGGAAAAACGATGGCGGAAATCCCTGCGAACCGCGCGGCCCGCCGTCGTCCGAGGCATCGAGCGGCACATTGATCTGGACGTTTTCGATCGTCGCCGGTCCCAGGACGAGATCCCCCTCGCGCAGAGCGGACAGGGAACTGATGAATTCCACCGGTTGGTAGCGTTCGCCGTCGACTTCGATGTACGGCGCCGGGCCGGCCGGCGGGAACCGCTTCACGACGAAATTCTCGCGGGGCAGTTTCGGGTGCTCGTAATTGTGCACCTGCGTCCGCCGGTGAAACAACGCCGTGACCG
>CAZYHO010000628.1:0-2928 GCA_964647495.1 uncultured Akkermansia sp.
GGCCGACGTGCATCGCCTTCGCCACGTTCGGCCCCGAGAAATCGATCACCATCCGTTCCGGCGTGACGCCCGGCGGCAGCGCGGCGCCCAGCTTCTCATCTGCCAGCAGCAGCGCCAGCCGTTCGGACATGGCCTCGGGCAGCACGCGGAAGTTGATGAAACCCGGGCCGGCGACTTCCGGCAGCGCCGTCAAGCCGGTCGCGTCAAACGCATCGATCAGCTCGGCGGCAAAGGCACGCGGGATCTTGCCCAGCTTCTTCGCCAGGAGCATGGCGGTGTTGCTCTGGTAATCACCGAACTTCGCGTCGGCTGACGGCGTGACGGCCGGCACAAAGCTGTCCGGCGCCTCCGGCGCCACCGCGGCCAGCGCCGCCGCCAGCCGGGCCGCGATCTCGTGCGAAAACGTCATCCCCTTCCCCTAGCGCGCCGCAGCACATTGCCAAGTTCCGCTTCAAGGCCAATCCCGTTGAATTGCGGTCAATCAAATCGTAGTGGCTTCAAGGCGGTTTGCCGATCCCATCGCCGGGCCGTTGGCCCTCGTGGTGCGGATACACCATTCGCCGCCGGGCTTCGCGTTGCCGCCTGAAGGCGGGTAACGCACAAGGCCGCAGAGCGACTGCGGCGCTCCCGGGGAAACCTCGCGCACTCCATGCGCTTCAAAATGGACAAACGGCAAACCCGCAATCCCGGAGGGATGCCGGAACATAGCCGTGGGTCGCCCCCGTCATCGGGCCACGGCCCTTGGCTCCCGAAGCGACCCCGGGGTGTCTGTCCCCCATCCTGCCGCAGGGCCAACGGCCCGGTTCTATTTCAGCCTGGGGCATCGCCCCAGGATTTGAATCTCCCGAACCAATGAGGGCTGAAAGCCCGGTCTATCCTTGATCGTGCGCCTTGAGATCGCATAAGGGGTCTGTCCCCGATCCTGCCGCACTCCCCCATAATTCCCAGGAACTACGATGGCGGCTGGTGCGGATTGGAAAACCAGGTGTCCGCCATCTCTATAGTAGACCTGCCTCACGGGGCGTGGGTTTCATCGATCAGTTGAATAGATACACTTACATTGTCAATAGTTGTTCTAACCTCTGTAGATTCATCGTTCCATTCGATTGGAAACGGCGATGTTCCTCTCATTATTTTCAGGTCCTTCCTTTCCGTTGGAATGCGGACAGTCTTCACCGGTACATAGTAAGTACCTGCCATGGTTGCATTAAACTCATCTGGGTGTGGCATCCTAAGGACTGAAAACCTGTAATAAGATTGAGTCTCGCAGAATGCTTTTTCTTCGATTGTAGCCGTGAGGGATGCTATAAACCGCCGATCAGGTGAAATGGTTCCTCCTCCTGCAGCAATTGTATTTGTCTTGAATTCAATCCACAGCAGGAATGCCAATGACACGATCAAATGATATCCTGCAAATGCCGCTACAATCAAAACGATAAACCTTGACTTCATGGGTGGCGGCGCTTCAGCGGGTGATGATACGGGCGCCGCGTTCCCAGCGCAGGTAGGCCCAGACCCATTGGAGGAAGACCGACAGGCGGTTGCGCATGCCGACGAGGAAGAGCAGGTGGATGAACAACCACGCGAGCCAGGCGGGCAGGCCGCTGAAGCGCAGCGGACCGGCGGCGGCCACCGCCTTGTTGCGGCCGATGGTCGCCATGTTCCCCTTGTCCCAATACGCGAAGGCGGCGCGCGGCACTTCGGTGCGGAATCGCCGGGCTGCCGCCGTGTGGTGCGCATCGTCGCGGATCAGGCGCGCGATGTGGCGCCCCATCTGGCTGGCGGCGGGCGCGACGCCGGGCACTTTTACACCGTTTTTGTCCACAAGACTGACGATATCGCCGGCGGCAAACACCTCCGGATGGCCGGGCAAGCTGAGGTCCGGCAACACCTCGATGCGGCCGCCGCGGTCGAGCGGGATGCTCTGACCCAGCGTGCGCGTCACTTCGTTGGCCTCCACTCCCGCCGCCCAGATCACCACGCTCGGCCGCAGCGTCAGCGTGCCGGCCTCGACCAGGCCGGGGCCGACCTCGCGCACCGCGCAGTTCAAATGCACCGTGACCCCGAGGCGTGCCAACTGCGCGGCCGTGTAATCTGACAGCCCGCCCGGCATCGTCGGC
The DNA here is from genome assembly GCA_964647495.1 of uncultured Akkermansia sp. Lineage (GTDB taxonomy): Bacteria > Verrucomicrobiota > Verrucomicrobiia > Verrucomicrobiales > V1-33 > CAJBME01. The sequence goes on from CAZYHO010000628.1 coordinate 2,121, forward strand.
AGCAGCCTCGGCCCGGCCTCGATCAAATGGATCCGCGCCTTCGATGGGTCGATGCGGCGGAAGTCGCGTTTCAATACGGTGCGGGCCAGCTCCGCGAGGGAGCCTGCCATTTCGACGCCCGTCGGCCCGCCTCCCACGACCGCCATGGTCATCAGTCGCTCGACTTCGCCGGGGTCTTCGCTCATCTCGGCCTGCTCGAACGCCAGCAGCACGCGGCGCCGGATGTCCATCGCGTCCTCCAGCGATTTCAACCCGACCGTGTGCAGTCCCCAACTGGTATTGCCGAAATACCCCGTCTGCGCCCCCAGCGCGATCACAAGATAGTCGTACTCCACGGTGTGCCCGGCGCATTCGACGCGCCGGCCTGCCAGATCGATGTGCCGCACTTCATCCATCAGCGTGGTCACGTTCTCATGGTCTGCCAGAATCGAGCGCAGCGGTTGCGCGATATCCGGCATCGAAAGCCCGGCGGTCGCCACTTGATACAGCAGCGGTTGGAAAAGATGGTGGTTCTGCCGGTCGATCAGCGTGATCTGGAACCGGGCTTCCCGCAGCGATTGGCAAAACGCCAGCCCCGCAAAGCCGCCGCCCAGCACAACCACTCGCGCCGCCTCTCGCTCTCCCTGCATCGCCCGTCACCCACAACCAGCCCGCCCCTCCCGTCAACCCATAGAAGATGGGTCGGTTGGCGCTGATTTCCTGGAGAGCGACGGCAGGCGCAGCATGATCTGGTTCTCGGGCAGGGCGGCGCGCCCCGCCCGCCGTATCCGGCGTCTCGCCGGATACATCGTGCGTCTCGCACCGTGTC
>CAZYHO010000629.1:0-2927 GCA_964647495.1 uncultured Akkermansia sp.
ATGGTTCATGGTTCATGGTTCATGGTTCATGGTTCATGGTTCATGGTTCATGGGGTATGGGGTCCATAGAGCCCATGTGGGCGGGATTGTCCGGAAGAGGCAAGCGGATGTCGAGGAATGAATGTCGTCGGTTCGGACCGGAATGCACGCATCGGGCGCTCCGGAGAATGAGATCATCATGTCCCCGATCCTGCCGCGGCATGAACCGGGATCGCCGTCGGCGGATTGACCTGAGCGGCAAAGTTTTTCCGCTTCAGGAACTCCGTATTCGGTGTTTGTTGACGTGCTTCCTGGTTCCGCGGGCGCCGGGACGCAGACCGAAAAACGAATCCCGAAATACGTCCATGAAAATCACCGAAATCGCTTTTTCCTGTTATCCTGTCACCGACGTGGCGCGGTCCAGGGGGTTTTATGAAGGCGTGCTGGGCCTCACATGCACCCAGGACCACGAAACGGGCAATGGCGGCCACTGGATCGAGTACGACATCGGCCCGGGCACGCTCAGCCTCGGCAAATACCCCGGATGGGAGCCCACGCCGCAGGGCTGCACTGTCGGGCTGGAGGTGGAGGATTTCGACCGGGCGGTCGACAAGGTCAAAGCCGCCGGTGCCACCATCACCATGGGACCGATGGAAACCCCGGTCTGCCACATGCTGATGATCGCCGACCCCGACGGCAATCCGCTCATCATCCACAAACGCAAACCCGGACACGGCTGAGGCGGCTCGGCGGCTCGGCGGCTCGGCGGTTCACAGAGTTCCGATGGCCGGTTCGGGCTCGGGTTCGGGGGCTCGTTCCGGGAGCGGGATGTTGAGGCGGCCTTCGAGAGTGCGCAGGGCGTCGTAAAGGAACGGTGTGCGGCTCGGATAAGAGCGGTCGTGGATGGTCCGCAGTTGCTCGTAAATCTTGCGCTGGTCGGCGGCCGGGTTGAGACGAAACTCCCTGTCGAGTTCATAGGTTTTCAACAGGCTCAACAGCGTGGGCGGCGGAGGATCCGGGCGCCGCGCGGTCCACTCGGCGGCTATTTCCCGGAGGCCGGCTTCGGCATCGGCCTCCCGCCCGGGAACGTGCGCGAGCGCATACGCCCCCATGCGCCGGGCGTACGCCGGCGCGCCCGGGCAGGCGGCGGCGCGCGACCACGCGGCGACTTCCTTGGCGGCCTGGCGGGGACGGATTTTGTCGCGGTACAGGACGGCCTCCAGCTCGTGAAGCCGCGGTTCGTCGGGCAGAAACCGCTGACCGGTGCGCAACATGGCCATGCCCTTGTCGGTGTAGGCGGAACGGAGCAGGGTATTCCGCGCGCCGCGCTCCTGGTTCTGGAACTCGAAATAGTGGGCGGCATTGTAGGCCATCATCCACTGCCCGCGATCGTAGTAATAAAATGTGCGCGGCTGCAGCCGCTGGCACAGCAGGTAATCGCGTTCCACCTGGGCGTAATTCGTCTTTTCCCAGGCCGAACACGCCCACAAATCCCAAATGGAGGCGGCCATCGAACGCAGGCCGCCAAGCAGCGCGACGAGTGACGCCTGATTGACCTGCTCGTGAAGGTCCATCGGCACACCGGCGTCGTCGCGCAGGCCGGCCTGCAGGCGATCGGCCGCCAGGCGGCGTTCCAGCGGCAGCCGGATCGCACCGAACACCAGTATGGCGGCGATGATGACGAGTAGTTTCAAGGCGGGAAACGGGCGGCAGGCCGCGGCGAGAGGGTGGCACCAAGCTGGAGACCAGCGCCGTCAGCATAGCCGGAGCGAGCCCGGACTCAACCCGTTTGCCCGCTGGAAATCAGCCTCTCCATGACCGAGGATGCCGCGTGGAAAGCACCATCGACGCCTTCATCCTGCACCTGGCCACCGAGCGCGGGCTTTCCGATCATTACCAACTGCTGACAAGGCGGAACCTGGAAACCGGCGCCGCCTGGTTGCGCGAGCGCCACAGCGTGACCACGCCGGCCGCCGTGACCACCGGGCACCTGGCCGAATTCCTGGGTGCCCGGAAACGCGACGGTCTCTCCGCCTCCAGCCTCCGGCTCGTCCTCATTTCCTGGCGCAGGTTCTTCAGGTTTTTGCTGGCGCGAGGACTCGCCGGCGCCGACCCGACCACCGACCTCCAGTCGCCCCGCTCCACGCGCCCGCTTCCAAAAACCATCGCCGCCCAGGCAGTCGAGAGCCTGCTCAATTCCATCGATGGCCGAGACCCTCTCGATCTCCGTGACAGAGCCATCATGGAGTTGCTTTACGCAAGCGGGTTGCGGGCCGCCGAAACCGTGGGAGCGCGCCTCGACGAACTGAACCTCGAACAAGGGTTTGTCCGCGTTACCGGCAAAGGGAAAAAGACACGAGTCGTCCCGGTCGGATCCGCGGCGCGCACTGCCTTGGCAGCCTACCTCGCCAACGGCCGGCCTCGCCTGGTCAACCGCCGGACCGGAGGCCATGTGTTCATCGGCATCCACGGCGGCAAACTCACCACCCAGCGGCTCTGGCAAATCGTCAAGCACCGTGCCCGGCTCGCCGGACTCGACTCCGCCATGTACCCGCACCTCCTCCGCCACAGCTTCGCCACACACCTCCTCGGCGGCGGCGCCGACCTCCGCGTCATCCAGGAACTCCTCGGCCACGCCGACATCGCCACCACTCAAATCTACACCCACGTCGACCAGCGCCACCTCCACGCCATCCACAAGAAATACCACCCCCGTGGATGAGCCCCGGCGCATCGAACCGGAGACGCCAGGTCTGTTTTCTTGAACATCGGCCTAGCCCGCCTCCCCCCGGCGCCCCCGCGACCGCCCGTGCCGCCCTCAGTCGCGCCCGTCTCCCGATCTGCGGCAAACCGCGGCTCCCCTCCGTAGTTCTACTTTGTTGATATTGGACCAGGAGGCGGGACTCCAACCCAACGGTTTTCGCACGAGCCCGTTGGTACCGGCGGCA
>CAZYHO010000630.1:0-2924 GCA_964647495.1 uncultured Akkermansia sp.
TGTCGCCCGCCAAGAGTCTCGACTTTTCGCCTGCCCCGGCCGGTGTGCCGTACACGCCGCCCGAACATCTCGCCGACTCCGAACTCCTTATCGCGGCGCTGCGAAAGCTCGGCGTGCGGAAAATCGCCGCGCTCATGGATCTGAGCGATGCGCTGGCGACTCTGAACCACGAGCGCTATCACATCTGGACGCCCGACTTTGCGGCCGCGCAGCGTGAAGGCCGGGCGAAGCAGGCGCTGCTCGCGTTTTCGGGCGACGTGTATCGCGGGTTCGATCTGGGCGAGTACCGCAAGACCGATTTCGTTTTCGCCCAGGACCACCTGCGCATCCTCAGCGGCTTGCACGGCGTGCTGCGCCCGCTCGATCTCATCCAGCCGTACCGCCTCGAGATGGGCAGTCCGCTCAAGACGTCCCGCGGCAAGGATCTCTATGCCTTCTGGGGGGCGCGCATCACGGAGACACTCGATGCCGCCCTGGAAGCCGACGGATCCGGCGTCCTCGTCAACCTCGCCAGCGAAGAATACTTCTCGTCGGTGCGTCCCGACCTCCTCCGCGGGCGTGTCCTCTCCTGCGCCTTCAAGGACGAGTCGGGAGGGAAATACAAGATCCTCGGTTTTTTCGCGAAGCGGGCCCGCGGCATGATGGCCGATTTCATGATCCGCGAACGCCTCCGCAAGCCGGATGACCTCAAACAGTTCAGCACGGCAGGCTACCGGTTCGATCCCCGGTCGTCCACCGATTCCCGCTACGTTTTCCTCCGGCCTGAGAAAGCCCGGGGAGCGGCCCAGTCCCGGTGATGGCGGGCGTTCCGGGGGGCTTCACCCCGATCATGCGCCAATACAGCGGACTATGAACAAGAGGGGCTCCAGGCCGACGATCCCGCCTTCCCGGCGGGACTCCGACTCAACGGTTTTTCGCACATGTGTTGAGTTGGAGTACCGGCTTCAGCCGGGCAGCGAAGCGTGACGCGAAAAAACGTTCCGCAAAATGCTGCGCTTCCGCCTGAAGGCGGGACTCCAACGCAACGTCGTTTCGCACAGGTTTTGAGTTGGAGGATCGCACAAGGGGTCTGTCCCCGGCCCGGCCGCGATCACCGTCGCGGCCGTGGCGGCGCCGGTTTGATCATGACGATATCGGTGTCGTTGGCTTGATCGGGACCCGGCGTGGTGCGGCCACGCTCGATGGCCACGGACATCATTTCCGTCATGGCCGCGACCCGGTCCGGATGGGTCTCGGCGAGGTTCGTCGTTTCGCCAGAATCGTCCGCCAGATTGTAAAGCTGCACGGGCGGCTGGCCGGACCGGGGCGCCGTGCCCGGGCGCGGCTCGCTCCACCCACCCGAATCCGGGCAAAGCACGAGCTTCCAGGCTCCCTCGCGGATCGCGAAGCTGCCGTTGATCGACTGGCTGACGAGCGAGGCGCGTCCCGGCGCGTCCTCCCGGTCGAGCAGCACCGGCAGAAAACTGACGCTGTCCTCCGCGGCATCGGGCGGCAGAGCGATCTCCAGCATCCCGGCGAAGGTCGCCATGAAATCGAGCTGGCCGACGAGCCGGTCGGTCACGCGACCCGGTTTGACTTTCGCCGGCCAGCGCGCGACGAACGGGATGCGGTGGCCGCCTTCGTAGATGTCCGCCTTGTGGCCGCGGTAAGTGTGGCTTGGCCGGTGGCCCGCGGCCATCATTTCGTCGAATCCCGCCGCCGGCGAGCAGCCGTTGTCCGAGGTGAAGACCACGAGCGTGTTCCCGGCCAGCTTGAGTTCTTCCAGGGCGGCAAGGATCCGACCGACGTCGACGTCGACCTGGAGGACAAAATCGGCGTACGCGTTCAGGCCGCTTTTCCCTTGGGATTCCGGCGTCGGAAGGATGGGCGTGTGGGGCGCCGCCAGCGCCACGTACGCGAAAAAGGGAGTCCCCTTGCGAGCCGCGGGCGCACGCGCGCGCACGTACGCCAGCACGCGATCGATGATGCCGGGCTGCACGTCGACCGCCTCGAATCCGGGACCGGCCGGCCCGGCGCGCGGAAAGGCTTTCTCTGCGGTGGCGGCCTCGGTGGCGCGGCGGTCCTCGATCCAGACGTAGGGAAACATGTCGAGGGAGGCGCTGATGCCGAAGAAGTGATCGAAGCCGCGATCCAGCGGGCCATGGCGTATGGGAGCCATGTAGTCGATGCGGGCGGCGTCGGGAAACGGGCGGCCGAAATCGCCGCGGTCGTCCGCGGAGCCGCCGCCGGTGAGCGGCCAGTCCATGCCGAGGTGCCATTTGCCGAAGCAGGCCGTGTGATAGCCGTGTTGCCTGAGCAGCCCGGCGAGCGTCAGCCGGCCGGCGGCGATCAGGGGCGGCGAAAATCCGCCGAGCACACCCTGCTGGAGGCGCGTGCGCCAATGGTAACGCCCTGTGAGCAGGCTGTAGCGCGTCGGCGTGCAGACACTGGAGGATGAATGCGCGTCGGTGAACCGCAGGCCCTCGGCGGCGAGGCGGTCGATGTGCGGCGTGCGGATGCGGCTCTCCGGATTGTAGCACGAGACATCGCCGTATCCGTGGTCATCGGCGAGCACGATCAGGATGTTGGGTGCGGGAGCGGCGATGGCGGCCGTGGGCTGGAGCAGCATCCCCGACCCCGAAACTGCAAGAATCAAGAACAGGCGTGGCATCATGGGGGGCCGCGAAGGGCGGCTCACACTGGGCGAGCCGCCGGCGCCTGGCAAGCCAGAGATCAGAAGCCAGAGATCAGAGATCAGAGGTCAGCCACTTGCTTTCGGACACTGTTGCTGGACGCGAAGCTTCGCTTTCATGTCTGAGTTCCGCAGCGGGCCTGTGTCCTCGCACCGTAAACCTCTGATCCGTGTACCGTGTACCGCTGCCTTGTGCCGCGCCACACCGTGTACCGCAACAGATTTTCCGTGGCCGGACTTGGCGGGAAGCTGT
>CAZYHO010000631.1:0-2914 GCA_964647495.1 uncultured Akkermansia sp.
GCGCCCATGATCTGCCTGCCCGCCCACGGAAGCAAATTCCTGGCAGTCGTTGAGGCACACGGCCCGTGCATGGCTGGAAGAGGCCAGGCAGCCGAAAGCGGTGATCGATGCGCTGATCGGTCACGAGGGAGAGACCGGGAAAATCTATACAACCGTGGGACAGGAGGCGCTGCGGGCGACTGCAGACGCCTTGGCAAAGGCGCGGCAATAATCGGCCAGAAACGAAATAAAATAGCCATTTTCTATTGACGGTGGCCATTTTCTCGCGCAGAATGGAATCATGAAATACATCATCCACTTCACGGCGGCGGGGGAGAGCAGCATGAATCTGCTGCCGCGGCACGTGCGGGCGGAACTGATGACGGTGATCGCTTCGATTCTGAGTCATCAGCCGGAAGTGGAGAGCAAGAGCCGGATCAAGCGGCTGATGGGTGATTTCAACCCGCCTCCCTATCGGCTGCGCGTGGGGGAGTATCGCGTCTTTTATATCGTGGACGGCAGCGATGTGATCATCCGCCACGCGTGCCACAAGGACAAGACTCAGGAGTATTACGATTCACTTTCCCAAAACCCGAACGAGTGATACCATGAAAACGAAGACGAAACCAGCCAAGTCCCGCAAAGCGCCCGCGCCGGCTTACACTAAAGTGAGCATGGCCGAGGCAAAGAACCGCCTGACGGAACTGATCCGCAGCGGCAAGAATACGATCATCCAGCGGCACGGCACGCCGGCGGCAGCGATTATTCCGTTCGAGGATGAGGATGATTTCATCGACTGGCTCTACAACACGGATCCGGAATTCCGCAAAGCTCATGAGGCGGCGGTGCAAGCGGACCTGAAGGAGCATCGCGCGGGCAAAACGGTTCCCATCAAGGAGGCGATGAAGCGCATGGGGCTTTGAGCGCGGCCGATGAGGCCAGCCCCCCTCTCACCCACCACCACCATGACCCGCGCCCATGATCTGCCTGCCCGCTCCTCGAAGCAAATTCCTGGCAGTCAGTTTTACTATTATAAGATGGCAAACAGTCATTCGATGAGTGTAACCCGGTAAAATTTCTGCGGCTCCCCTGGGATGACGGAGACTTCAGCCGTCATCAGCGTCAGATTGGCGGGATAATCGCCGGGCACGTCATTCCATGTTTTGAGATCCGTTGAGGACTGAAGGCGATAGACACAACCGACAGTGGCGGGCCAGCCGAGCGTGTAAGTGGAAGGACCTGTCCGGGAGAAGACAGTGATGCGGAATTCCGGATGGGGCACAAAGAGAGGCTTTCCAGGTTCGGATTCGTAGGCAAGCCGCATGATGTGACCACCAGCTACGTAGGATTCCAGAAAGACCCAGCCATAATGCAGCTCTCCGGCAATGGCGAACTCCAGGCCGACGTAGATTTCGCCAAAATGCCCCTGACAGAGGGGCGGCACAAGCCCACCACAAATCGACAGCGTCGCCGGGTATTCCAGATCATTCCACCAGGTCAGAGGCTCGGGCAACTCAGAGCCGATCAGCATGCCAGGCAGCACGATATCCGCAACGGTCTCGAGGTCCAGTCCGCCTTGCGGGTGGGCAGTGATGTTGTTCCCGGCGGGAGCACCTATGTTTACAGAAGTCGATGCGTAAAGTCCCGTCAGAAAAACAATGTCCACCACGCCATCTTCATTCATGTCCAGTGGCCTGTTTTGAAATTCAGGATCGGCCGGTCCTGCAAAATAATAATCCACGTCTCTGACAATGACAGCCGCCTTGCAAGGCAAGGTTGCCGCGATGATGGAAAGAAAAGCCAGGAATGATGGGATATTTACTATCATAAGATGGCAAACAGTTATTCGATGAGTGTAACCCGGTAAAACGTCCGCCTCCACCCAACTGGCGGCCGCGGCAGAAGGGGAGGCCACGCCGCCAAGCACGCCATTCCGCATTTCCAGTCCCACCGCGCTGCCGTCGGCGGTGATCTGCACCCGCGGCACGCCGTTTTCCTGGCACCATGCCTCGATGGCCGCCTTGTCCTTGCGCGCCTGCTCGGTCATCGCGGTGGAGAGCTGCGCCGCCTCCGCTTTGTGTTCGGTCTCCAACTCCTGCACCGAGGCAGGCTGGCCACCAGCCAGGCGGAGCGGCCCGTGGAGGTACGGGGCCAGCACCGCCCGACGCTCCGCCCATAACCACTCCTGTGCCGCGAGGCGTTCCTGTTCCACTGCGGCTTCGCGTGCCTGGGATTCCAGGGTGGGAGAAGGCTGCGGACCGGCATAGGGATCGCGGAAGCCGAGCATGTCTTCGTAATTGGTAAGCCCGTTTCCATTAGCGTCGGCCGTGAAGTCCGTGCGATCGATTTTGGGAAAAAGTGAAACCCACAGGTCATCCCATCCATCACCGTCGGTGTCCACCAGCGTGCGGGAGGGGGATGAAGCAGCAGCAGGCTCGTCGGCCAACAGAGGCGCTGTAAAGGATAGCAGGTGCAAGGGCACAGAAGCTTACTGCCAGAAATTTGCTTCCAGAGGTCGGCGTTGGGATCATGGTGGTGTGTCTTGTGAGGGGGTGGGTGAGAGGGGGTTTGGGGGGAGAGAGGGTGGGTGGTGCGGTGGTTGAGGCGAACTTGGGTGGAAGCGGGGTGCGTTGACGGGAAAAAGGGGCGTGAGGAACGGGTGAAGTGCGCACGATAAATACGGGGAGCGGCCGCTTCGGTCAAGATTATTTCTTGAGTGCGGTAAACGTGCAGTGAACAAAAGAACAATATATGATCGAGTGCTGAGAGCCGGGGTTCTGGGAGGCTCAACCGGGGTCGAGGACGAGGACGCGATCCTCGTCGAGGCGGATTTCTTAGTGGCATTGGGCGTCCCGCCCGCAACGATTGAGGTTCCTCGCAGCAGACGCGGGTGCGGAGCGGCGCTCCATCCTGGAGCCGGCGTCATTTCCCATAG
>CAZYHO010000632.1:0-2909 GCA_964647495.1 uncultured Akkermansia sp.
TCGGAGGGAGGGGTGGGGCAATCCAATGCCCCATCCCTACCCCTATAACTCAAAAACTTGTGCGGAAAACCGTTAGGTTGGAGTCCCGCCTTCAGGCGGAACGCGAAGCCGAGTGCGCAATGGCGTGTTCGCACCACGCTTCGCTGCCCGGTTGAAGCGTTCCTCTCCATTTGCTAATGATCGGGGCTGTGCACAGTGCGCGCATGAGCGCGTCCGCCTCTGGCTGGAGGTGCCCGGCCTGGCTGCGGGCGGCCGGGTGGGTCGCTTTTTCCCTGTGGCTCCTGGCCGCGGCCCTCGTCGTCGCGCGCTGGTGGTTGATGAGCAGCGCGCACCATCGGACTCAATCGATTCAGCAAACCACTCCGCCGCGCCTTCCGACCATGCCGAAGGCCTCCGACATCGAACAACTCGCGCCACCGGCGGAGGGGGCTTCGGAACAGTCGTCGCACGGCACGCCGGTCGCCGAAGTGCCTTTCTTCAAAGACCTGCTCCTCGATGAAAACGAGGGACGCGACCTGCATGCGGTCCTGGAGGAGTTGGCCCAATGGCGAATTCACATGGGTGCGAGTCGCGACGGCGGCACGCTCAGTTTCCGCACTTTGTTGAAGCTGCTGGGTGGAAAGGTTCCCGACACGATGAGCGAGGCCGAGGCGGCGGCGGAATTCCTGAAGCTCGCCGATCGCTTCAGCGGGATGCTCGCCGGATGGCGGGAGGCGCTGGAGATGGGGCCTTGGGACTTTTCAAGCGTTCATCGACCTTACCGCGATAATATCGAAGACAACCTCGCGATGGAATTCCGCAACCTGCTCGGCGCCATCACCGAGGCCCATTGGCGGTTGGGACAATCGGACGAGGCATGGGCGTCATTCCGGCTCATGCACGCCAGTACGGACGAAATCGCGCCTTACCGAACGTACTTCGGTCTCCAGATGGCCCATGATCGAGGCCAGGCTTCCTGGTATCAAACTTACCGGGCCGGGCTGACACTCGGCGCATTCACCGACATTCAGTTGGCGGAAGTGCCGGCACTGCTCGCCACTCAAAACATGTTCGCCACGGCACAGCGGAAATTGGAAGCCGAGAAAAACCGCCTCGTTGAAGATTACGACAGGCGCACCAAACTCGCGGAGCGCTCCGAACTCCGTGGAGTGCAGACACTCTTTCCTCGGAATCTTCATACAATGTCCGTCAATTTTGTGAACGACATCGAAGCCAGGTTTGTGACATCGCAGCAACTGGCTGACAACCTGGCGCTGCTCCACCACACCATCGATCATTCATTGAGTGGGTTCGACGCCTCGAATGGCCACCTTCTGCCATCCGCCGCCGGCCTGGCGAACCCGCCGGCAGCGGGCGTGCCGGCGGAATCATGGTTCGAACAACGCTATTTTCAATTCGCCGAGTGGGACAACATTGCGCTGTATCCGAGAGTCGCGGAATGGGTTGTCGATTCCCAGACCACGATAGACCACATGCGCCTGGCGGCCGCCATCGAACTCCATCAACGTGCGACCGGACGGTACCCGGACTCCCTGGATGCCGTCCGCGGCCACTTGCCTTCGGGATTGCCGCAGGATCCGGCCACGGGACAGGGATATGGTTATCGGCGCCTGCCGGAGGGAGGATATCAGTTGTGGGGCAACGGCATCGATCAGGTGGACGACGGCGGGACACCGGACAAAGACGTGGTATGGATCTTCCCACAATGAAGCAGCAGATGTCGAACGCTGCCGCGAGCCTTGCGACCAGACCGACCGGCGGTGGATCCGGGCCGCGGGTATCGAGGCAGCGCACGCTCAGTGGCGCTCCCGGATTCCTCCAGTTCGTGAATACGCGATGTCCGATGATGATAGGCCGGCTGTTTCCCATCGCCGCTTTCACGGCCGCTTTCACCGCCGGAACAGAGGCGCCTGCCCAGAGCGAGGCGGAAGTGACAGCGGCGCTCGCGGAAATGCGTCCGGGACGTGACCTGGATGCCCGGCTTGACGCACTGCGACGCATCGCCACTTCGCTCGATCCGCGCATACCGGCGGCCTGCCTGCCATTGCTGAATTCGGACGGCGAATCCATCAGGCGGAATGCCGCGCGCGCCATCGGCAGCCGATGGCACCAGATCCCCGAGACACAGATCGCCTCCTATCGCAACGCGCTGAAGGTGAACCTGAACAACGCCGATCCCTCGATCGATAACATGACGCGCCGTGCGCTCGGCCTGCTGGATCGCAGTTATGCCGGTGACATGTTCAGCCGCAGCAGGAGCAAGCGCTGGGTCGTCTACGAGCGCCGCGGAAAACCCTGCCTGATCGACACCCGGAACGGCACCGAGGAACTCCTCGGCGCCGGCGCCGACCCGCTTTTCCTGCCGGCTCTCGGAAATGAGCCTGTCAAAGGCAGTTGCCTCTGGCACCCATCGCAGGACATGGTCGCCCTGCAAATGCTGCTCGCCAGACGCCCCAGAATCGTCTGGATCTGGCGACATCCCGGCGGCCTGCGCCCGATTTCACCCAAAGAGGTGATTGCCGCCCTCAAACCCTCCCAAGAAATCGTCCAGGAAGGCTCCTGGCTGGCCGTGGACTTCAAGTCGTGGAACGGCGCCGCCCTCGACCTCTCCGTCGAATACACCCGCCGCCAAGGCGAGGACATCACCGAGCGAACCGCCGTGGTCCGCTGGGATCCCCGAACGGACACACTGAGCCGCATTTCCGATGCCCCCACGCCTCACGAATAAACACGCCTTGCGACACCACTATCGACATGCCTCCCCTCGCGCATGCCCCCTGCCTTTCCCTCGCAGCCGATCACACACCGCCTCCTGTCCGCGTCCCACCCGCGCCGCCCCCGTGATCCTGCGGGCATGTTCCACAACTCGTTGATAAACTGGCGGAAGGGGTGGGATTCGAACCCACGGT
>CAZYHO010000633.1:0-2908 GCA_964647495.1 uncultured Akkermansia sp.
CGGGGATCGAAGGCATCGCGGAGGCCATCGCCGAGGAAGTTGAGGGCGAGGAGGGTGGCGCTGAGGAAGGCGGCGGGGAAGACGAGGAGCCACCAGCGGCTTTCGAGCGGGTTGATGACCTGGGCGCCTTGTTTGAGCAGGGATCCCCAACTGGCGGCCGGTTCGTCGATGCCGAGCCCGAGGAAGCTGAGGAATGATTCGGTGAGGATGACGGCGGGGATGGTGAGGGTGAGGTACGTGAGGATGACGGTCCAGAGGTTGGGGAGGAGGTGGCGGGCCATGATTTTCCAGGCGCGCTGGCCCATGGCGCGGGCGGCGGTGATGAACTGGGCTTCGCGCAGGACGAGGACCTGGCCGCGGACGATGCGTGCCATGGTGAGCCATTCGATGAGGCCGAGGCTGAGGATGACGACGACCATGCGGTAGTACGGGAGGAGGAGGCCGAGCGATTGTTCGAGCCGGCGCCAGCCGTGTTCCTGAGCCCAGCGGCGCCCGGCGTCGAGCGCATCGACCAGGCCGTCGGAGTAGGCGGAAACGAGGACCATGATGATGAGGATGCGCGGCAGGGCATAGAGCAGATCGACGGCGCGCATCATCAGGGCATCGACTTTGCCGCCGAAGAAGCCGGCGGCCAGACCGTAGGCGACCCCGATGAGGAGGTTTACGGCGGCGGCGGCGAGCCCGACGATGAGCGAGACGCGGGCACCGGTGAGGACGCGGTGAAGCACGTCCTTGCCGTGGTCGTCGCTGCCGAACCAGTAAGTGGCGGACCGGGAGCCGACGACTTTTGTGGGATCCTGGGGGTCGGTGACGTCGAGGGTGGCCTGTTGCGCGGGGCGGGCGAACACGGTGTTGGACGGCCGCTTTTTCTCCGGCGCGATGAGCAGCGGGCCGAACGCGGCCGCGAGCACCATGGCCACAAGAAACCACAGCGAGAGAACGGCCGCGCGGTTGCGGCGCAGGCGGCGCCATCCGTCGGATGTGGCGGCGGCGGTAGGAGTCGCGGTGGCGTCAGGCATCGAGCTTGATCCGTCGGTCGAGAAATGTGTAAGCGATATCGACGAGGAAATTCAGGGCGACGAGCAGCGTGCAATAGACCATGACGACGCCGAGGAGGAGGAAGAGGTCGCGGTTTTCGATGGCGCGGAAGAAATACTGGCCCGCGCCCGGCACGCCGAAGACCGCCTCGACGACGACGGAACCGGTGAGCAGGTTCGCGGCCAGCGGACCGAGAAACGTGACCACCGGGAGAACGGCCACGCGCAGGGCGTGGCGCGTGGCGATCGCGGTGGGCGTCAGCCCTTTGGCGCGCGCGGTGCGGATGAAATCCTGGTTGAGGACGTCGAGCAGGCTGTTGCGCATGAGGCGCGCGACGTAGGCGACGTATGGAGCCGCGAGGCAAATGGCCGGCAGGATCATCGAGGATGGCGAGAACCAGCCGCCCACCGGCAGCCAGCCGAGCCAGAGCGCGAAGATCGCGATCAACACCGGTCCGGTGATGAACGCCGGCAGCGAAATGGCCGCGAGTGCGGTGAACATGGCCGCGTAGTCGGCCCATGTGTTGCGGCGCATCGCGGCCACCACGCCGAGCGCCACGCCTCCGGCCGACGCCAGAATGAACGCGATGGCACCCAATTGGAACGACACCGGCAGGCTCTGGCGCAGGATCTCGCTGACCCGCTTCCCTTTGTACTTGGTGGACTCGCGCAGGTCGCCGCTCAGGAGGTCGGCGAAGTAGCGCGCCATTTGCCATGGGAGCGGGCCGTCCAGTTTCATCTGGCGCTTCTTTTCCGCGATCTGTTCCGCGGTGAGGGATTTTTCGCTGATGAACGGGTCGCCCGGCGCCGCCCGTAGCAGGACGAAAACAAGCACGATCACGCCCACCAGGATCGCGACAAGGGAACACAGACGCCGGAACAGGCGGGCCATCATCGGCCCAGATGTCGTTTCTGGAGGCGCGGGTTCAAGTGGGAAGTGTGGAGGGGGGCGCGGTACACGGGGCACGGTACACGGTGCAGCGGTACAAGGATCAGAGGTGTTTGATACGAGGACACCAGAGATCAGGAGGCGGTGGACGGCGAACGGAGGGCTTCGTACGCGGCGCGGGTGGCTTCGGCGCCGTAGCAGCGTTCGAGGCGGCGGACGGCGAAGTGGCCGCGGGCCATGTCCTGGAAGTGGTCGATGAAGACGAGATTGATGATGGCGCCGCCGGCGGCGCCGAGGAGCGGGACCGCCTGGGCGGCGGCCTTTTCGGTGATCTGGATGCTGAGGCGGCCGGCGACCTGGGTGACGAGCCGGACAAGCGGCGGGGCGCCCTGGGCGACGACGCCTTTTTGCGCAATGAAGCGCGTGGCCTCGGAAATGGCGGAGGCGAGGGCGAGGCGGACGGCGTAATACCCGTGGCGGCTGGGATCGCGTGTCTCGCCGACGCCGCCGAGGGCAAGCACTTCTATGCAGGCGAGTTTGGTGGCGGAATCGCGGACCGATTCGCCTTCGCTGCGCGCGATGTCCGCGATGGACCGCAGCATGATGATGAGCGAGAGCGGGAGTTCGATGGCGAGGGCGGGCAGGCCGAAGGCGCCGCCCGCGGCTCCGCTGAGACCTGATAGGAATTTGTGCGCGAGGTGGGATGACGCTTCCCTGGGATCCGCCCGCATGGTGAAGACGGCGGCATCGAGCGCCTTGGAGAGCGCGATCTCGGTGGTGGCGGTGACTTTCTCCGACCAGCCGTCCGGAAGCATGGCCATGGCATGGGCGAGCGGCTTGCCAAGGGCGCGAGTCGCCTTGGCAGCGAAACTGGGCTCCTCGAGCAAGGCGAAGGCGCGTTCGAGGGCGCGCTGGTCATCGGGATCGGGGAGAGGCATGGCGGTTGGAGGGGGCGGGGTTCAGAGGTCGGAGGTCGGAGGTC
>CAZYHO010000634.1:0-2878 GCA_964647495.1 uncultured Akkermansia sp.
GCGATTTTCTTTGCGTGGGGCGGTGCGCGCCGCTTTATGCAGGGCATGGAAGACGTGATCATCATCGGGACCGGCTGCGCGGGATACACTGCGGCGATCTACGCCGGGCGGGCGAATCTGCGGCCGCTCGTGCTGGCGGGGGCGCAGCCGGGCGGGCAGTTGGCGACGACGACGGCTGTGGAGAATTTCCCGGGATTTCCGGACGGTGTGCAGGGGCCGGACCTGATGATGCGGATGATGGCGCAAGCGCAGAAGTTTGGCGCGCGGTTCGAGTATGAATCGGTGACGGGGGTGGCGAAAGACGCGTCGGACGGAGTGTTTACGGTCGTGACGGACGCGCGCACGCACCGGGCCAAGGTCGTCATAGTGGCGACCGGGGCGAGCCCGAAACACCTGGGCCTGCCGAACGAGCAGCAGCTCATCGGCCACGGGTTGACGAGCTGCGCGACGTGCGACGGGGCGTTTTACCGGGATGTGCCGGTGTGCGTGATCGGGGGAGGGGACTCAGCGTGTGAAGAGGCGACGTTCCTGACACGCTTTGCATCGAAGGTTTATCTGATCCACCGGCGAGACACGCTGCGGGCGTCGAAGATCATGGCCGACCGGGTCTTGGGCAACCCGAAGATCGAGCCCGTGTGGAACAGCGCTGTTACCGGGTACATTGTCGACGACCAGGGTGAAATGGCCCGTGCGCGCGTGCAGAACCTGCTGAGCCAGGAGGAATCGTTTCTGGATGTGAAATGTGTTTTTGTGGCGATCGGCCATGTGCCGAACACGGCATTCCTCAGCGGACTGGCCGACCTCGATGAGAACGGGTACGTTGTCCATCGCAAGGGAATGATGACCAATGTCCAGGGCCTCTTCGCGGCGGGTGATGTGGCTGACCATGTGTGGCGTCAGGCGATCACCGCCGCCGGCCAGGGATGCGCGGCCGCCATCGAGGCCGAGCGTTATCTCGCCGATACCTGGAGCCAGTGATTCCACGACACGCACCGCATGCCCGACTCTCCACTCATCGGCCTCATCATGGGATCCAGCTCCGACTGGGCCACCCTCGAACACGCCGCCCGCACGCTCGAGGAATTCGGTGTGGCATACGAAAAGCACGTCGTCTCGGCCCATCGGACGCCGCAGCGGCTGGTCGAGTACGCGACGACGGCGGAGACGCGCGGGTTGAAGTGTGTGATTGCCGGAGCGGGTGGCGCGGCTCATTTGCCCGGCATGACCGCCTCGATGACCGCGCTGCCGGTGCTCGGTGTGCCGATCGAGTCGAAGGCGCTGCACGGTATCGACTCACTGTTGAGCATCGTGCAGATGCCCGGCGGCGTGCCGGTGGCGACCTTTGCCATCGGGAAAGCGGGAGCGGTCAATGCCGCGTTGTTCGCCATATCGATTCTCGCGAGCGAGGATGCCACGTTGCGCGAGAAGTGGCATGCTTTCCGTGAAAGGCAGACGGCCGCCGTGCTGGAAAGCGAGCGGGATTTGGAGACGCGTGCCCGCCTGTGACCATGGCGACGTTTTTTCCCCCGGGATCCTCGTTGGGTATTGTGGGCGGCGGCCAACTCGGCCGCATGCTCGCCCGCGAGGCCCTGCGCAAAGGCTATCGCGTGGTCGTGTTCACCGACGAATACCCGCCCAGCCCGGCCGGCCAGCTTTCCACGCGCGAAATCAATGCCGCCTACTACGATCCCGAAGCCTTGAGCGACTTCGTGCGTGAGGTGGATGTGGTGACCGTCGAGTTCGAGAACATTCCCGGCCCATTTCTCGCCGCGCTCGAGCAACGCCGGCCTGTTTTTCCCGGTCGTGAGGCGCTTGAGATCACGCAGAACCGGGAGCGCGAAAAGAATTTCCTGCGCCAGAAAGCGCTGCCGTGCACGGCATTTCGCGTCGTCGACAGTGCCGGGAGCCTGGCTCGCGCGGTGGACGAGCTGGGCATGCCTTGTGTTCTGAAGACGGCGGCCTTTGGCTATGACGGGAAGGGGCAGATGAAGTTGACCGACCCGCACGCCGATTGGGCTTCGGTCTGGGCCGCGTTTGGCGCGGCGCGGGGGGTGCTCGAGAGCTGGGTGGAATTTGCCTGCGAGGTGTCAGTGGTGGCGGCGCGCGGACAGGATGGAGATTTTGTGCCATTTGCCTGCGTGGAGAACCAGCATGCGAACCACATTCTGGATGTGACGATCGCTCCGGCGCGCGTGGCGCCTGCGGTGGCGGAGGAAGCGGCGCGCCTGGCGCGAGCGGTGGCCGAGGGGCTGGGTTACGTCGGAGTGCTGGCCGTTGAAATGTTTGTGCTGCCTGACGGGCGGGTGATGGTGAACGAAATCGCGCCACGGCCGCACAATTCCGGGCACTATACTATCGACGCCTGCGTGACGAACCAGTTCGAGCAGCAGCTCCGCGCCGTCACCGGTTTGCCGCTTGGCGATCCCACGCAGCACACATCCGCCGTGATGGTCAATCTGCTCGGTGATCTCTGGCCCGGTGAAACAGAATCGCCGGATTGGACGCCGGTCCTGCGCCATCCACGAGCCAAATTGCACCTCTACGGAAAGCGCCGCGCTTTGCCGAAACGCAAAATGGGTCATTTCACAGTGCTGGGCGACACCGCAAATCAGGCGCTGCTCCAGGCGCTCGCCATCAAATCCGAACTTCTCGCACAGAAAGCCGCCATCACGGCTCCCGCCTGAGCGCCCGGATCACTCCGGCGCCGCGGAGAATCGGCCAGTTGGAGGTCCGGGACCGATATGAGGTCGGATATGAGGTCTGTCCCCATGTGTGGGTGGGCCGCCGGCGGCGGCGGCCGAGCGCGATGGCGGCGGCGGCGATCAGGGCGGTTGAGCGCGGTTCGGGGATCAACTGCGGCTCGGAGTAGATGAGGTTG
>CAZYHO010000635.1:0-2876 GCA_964647495.1 uncultured Akkermansia sp.
CCCCCAGTCGAAGATCGATCGAGTCGGCTCCCACGAGCTGATTTCCTCGGGCGCCTTGAGGTCGACGTATTTTTTGAGCCCGAAGAACACGTTGGGCGGCTTGTCACCGTGGCCTTCGTGCAGCCTCTCGACCTCGGCCTTGTTGAAGAGATCCCAGATCTTCTGGTTCGAGTAAAGCTGGCCGGCGGAAACCGGCCTGGACCCCGCCTTGCCGGAAAACTCGGCGGATTCGGCGTCGAAATCGGGTCCGTCGACCGCGTCCATGATCGCCTTGAGCCGGCGTTTGACGTGGTCGGGCGAGCGTCCTTCCAGGCCGGAGACGAGGGCGAGCGCCTGCTTGGTGTCGTAGAGCTGTCTGGCCAGATCCGGGGGATCTTTGGCGGGTGGAGGCGGCAGTTCGCGGACGATGGTATCGATGCGCGACTGGAGCGAGTCCTGGGCGATGGCGAGCGGGTTGCGGGTGGCCTGGGCGATGACGATGGCTTCGTACGACCAGCGCAGCGGCATGAACTCGCAGAGGAACGGGACTTCGAGCTTGTTGGGAGGTTCGAGCGGTTTGCCGTCGTCGCCGCGCCACCACCGCCGCAGGTTGTGGATGAGGTCGAGGTTGCGGTTCATCTCCTCGTATTTGATGAGGGCGCCGCCGAGGATGATCTGGGGGATGAGGATGAGCGGGATGATGTTGATGGCGGTCTTGCTGTTGCGCACCAGGCTGGAGATGAGCAGCCCGAGGACCACGCCGGTGAGCGCGCTGAGCAGCATCCACAGGAAATAATCCCAGAACATGGACCGCACCTCGAGCACGGCGTTGCCGATCAGGAGGTAGACGGCGCACTGGGCGGCGGCAAAAACGGCCAGCGTGCCGGATTTGGCCACCACATAATACGCGCAGCGCACGTCGTGGTTGCGCTCGCGCTGGAGCAGCACCTGGTCGCGCACGATGTCATCCGCGCTGTTGGTCAGCCCGAGGAACATGCCGACCACCAGCGTCATGAAAAGATAGGTCGGAATGTGAAAGGCGCTCGCGAACGTGTATACGCCGTCCTCGCTGTAACGCAGCACGAACGAAATCAGCAGCGCGAGCAGCGGGGCCTCCAGCAGCGTGGCGGCCAGGTTGCCGCGGTGTCGCAGTTTCGCGGTGAAGGCGCGGCGGCACACGGCCGCGATCTGCGTGAATTCGTCACGCCATCGCCGGCGCGAGCGCGGCGGGACGCGCGACGTGGACGGCGCACCTCCGTCGGTTTGCGTGCGGTCGTCCGGCTCGCGCATGGTTCCCTGCGTTTGCTCGAGGATCCGCCGCGCCTGGAACCGGTCGCGCCAGAACCCCGGGCTGAACCGCCGCCCGGGCGCCAGGCGGCCGTTTTCATCCTCGGTGTAAATCACGTCGCCCCCGAGGTCGCGCAGCGGCGACTCCATGACATCGAAGACAAGCTCCGGCGGCGGCGCCACCTCGGCCGGCGCCAGCGGGTAATCGAGCGGCACGCCTTCCTCGACCGCCGCCTGGCGGAAATACTTCAGCATGGCCGCGGGCGGACCGTAAAACGCCAGTCGGCCGCCGCGGTCGAGCAGCAGCGCCTGGTCGAACATGCCGAGCAGCCGCGCGCTCGGCTGGTGGATGCTCACGAAGACGATCTTGTTGTGGGCGAGGCCGCGGATGATGTCGAGCACCTGCTCGGAGTCCTTGGAGGAAAGGCCGGAGGTCGGCTCGTCGAAAAGAAACACATCGGAGAGCCCGATCATGTCGAGCCCGATGTTGAGGCGCTTGCGCTCGCCGCCGGAAAGGAACTTCTCCTCGGGTGATCCGGAGCGGCGACGGCGGGCGGCGTCCAGCCCGAGTTCGACGAGTTTCGCCTGGACTCGCTTGCGGCGGTCCTCGCGGCTGAGGTGCGGACTGCGCACGGCCGCGGCGGCGTCGAGGTTTTCCTGAACCGTGAGAAACTCGTCGAACGCGTCCTCATGCGGGCAGTAACTGATGTACGGGCGGAGGAGCCGGAGGTTGCCGTAGAGCGGCAGGCCGTTGAGGCCCACCGTGCCCTCGCGCGGCCGGAGGTGGCCGGCGAGCACGCGGAGGAACGTGCTTTTGCCGCAACCGCTCGGCCCCATCACGCAGATCATCTCGCCGCGGCGCGCAGTCAGGTTGATCCCGTCGAGGGCGGTTTCGCGCTCGTTGTAGCGGTGCGAGAGGTCGATGATCTCGAGCCGGCTGATCAGGTTGCGCTCCTCCTCGATGATGCGGTCGCCAAAGTGGCAGCGCAGGCAGACACCTTCGCCGATGTCGATCACCGCGCCGTCCTCAAGCTCCGCCCGGTCGCGCACCGGCTCTCCCTCGACCTCGATCGGCCCGCCCGCTTTGAGGATTTCGAGCACGCCGCGCTTCGCGTCGTAGTCGCAGGAAATGCGCAGCAGCAATTCGCCGCGCGCGTTCGGCGAAAGCAGGATGTCTCCGGGCCGCAGCAGGGCCGGATTGTTGGAGACGAGGTAGTCGGATTTGCTCGGCGAAAGCGTGAAGCGGCCGCCCATTTCGCGCGCGCGGCGCCGCAGCTCGGACAGCGAGATCTCCGTTTCGTTCGGAAACGTGATCTTGTCCGCCAGCCCGGCCTTCAATCGCTCGCCGACCCGCAGCGTCACGCCACGCACACGCGCCTGCGTCCGACGCAGCGCGGTCACCTCCACCCCCAGTCCGAACTTGATCTGAAACACGCTGCCGGCCGAGCGCGTCCGCTCGACGTACGGCTGCTCGTCCGCGTCCATCGCCAGGAAGAGCTGCGTCGATGACACGTCCTTCTTCGCGTTGAGGTACGTGACGAGATCCTGAAACTCGAGCACCGTCTCGTCGAGCACGACGCGCTGGCCCTGGTAGAGCCGCGTGAATTCCC
>CAZYHO010000636.1:0-2866 GCA_964647495.1 uncultured Akkermansia sp.
CCCCGGTCCTCGAAAGAAGCCTCACCGACGCGCTCGCCCTCCGCATTCCCGTCGAGGTCTTCCCTCCGGGCAGCCTGCCGCGCTTCGAGTTCAAGGCGCGCCGATGGGTCAAGGCCCCGCCCATGGAGCCGATGGAGTGATGGGGAGGACCTCCAGCTTCGGAGGTCTGAGATCAGAGGTCAGAACCAATGCATTTCCGCACGAAGCTCCGCGTTTCCGCCTGAAGGCGGGACTCCAACCCAACGTCGTTTCGCACAGGTTTTTGAGTTGGAGTCCCGGCGGAATCGCACAAGGGGTCTGTCCCCACACCTGCCGCAGGGCCAACGGCCCGGTTCTGTTTCAGCCTGGGGCATCGCCATTTTGGATCGGTGCGTGACGAGTCGGCGCCGGCCTCAGGGCAGGCCGGGCGTGACGACTTTGTAGGCGCGGCGGGGGGCGGTGGTGGCGTCGGTATGAGTTTCGGTGCGGAGGGTGGGCTGGGCCGGGATATCGGCAAGTTTTTCCCACGATCCGGAGGCGAGGGTATCGGAGCGCAGGATGGAGTAGGTTTTGCCCGGCCTGGCTTCGAACGCGATCTGGATTCCCCCGGCGACGGGAGTGGCATCGGCGCGAAAAAAGCTGGCCGCGTTGTGGGGATCGGTACCGGCGATGAGTTCCTCGGCGTCGGACATGCCGTCGCCATCGCTGTCGAGCCGGGACGGTTGCTGGTCTGGATTGGCGGCGCCCGGCGTGGGGAGAGCGGCCCGCCAGTGGGCGGGATCGTTTCCGAAGGCGCCGGGGCTGGTGCGCTGGAGCGAAAACCCCCCGCCATCGGCCGTCGCCGCGAAAGGCAACCCGTCGAAGTACTCGAGCTTGTCCACGAGAATGAAGGCGCCGACGTTTCCGAGTGGAGCGCCGGGCCGGGCCAGTTCCACCCTGCCTTCGCTATTGGGAAGTTTGGGCTGGCTGGAGCCGAAAAGCGGCGTGGCGGAGGCGAGTCCGTATTTGGCGCGGAATGCGGTCGCGGCGGCGGCATCGGCGGCGGGGTCGAAAGTGACGAGCAGCAGGTAACCGCCGGGCGGCACGGTGGTTCCGGCCGGGAATGTGAAGGCCGGCGAGCCACGCACCACCCAGCCGCCGAGGTTGACGGGCGCGGCGCTGCTGTTGTGCAGCTCGATGAACTCGTCCCGCTCGTTGTCGGCGCCGCCGATGTCAGGCGGATGATACATGACTTCGTTGATGACGACGGGGCCTGCCACAGGCGGGGCATTCGCCGCGCCGAACGTGAGACTGACGGACGGCCAGAGTTCCGTGGGCCATTGATACGACGGGGCATTGGTGAGTACTCGAACCAGGGAAACGCCCTCACCTGACGGGCCGAAGGAAATCTGGTCGCGAAACCCGGTCGGAACACCGCCTGCGATGGCGGTCAGGACGACGTCATCTCCCTGGGAACTGAACGCGAATGCCCGGGGGCCGGCATTGAACCTGGCTTCATCGACAACGAGGTAACCGCCCGCAGGCAGTGTCGTGCCGGCCGGAAAAACATATTTCTGGGGCTGGACCCGGCCGTCACTGAGCCACCAGCCGGAGATATCGACCGGCGCGGAGGTGGGGTTAAACAGTTCGACGAGATCCTGCTGCGAGGCGGCGGGATTGGCGAGCACTTCACTGATGACCACCGGCGAGGTGCTGTAATTGCTGGCGCCCTGCGTGGGGGTCGGAGCCCGCTGCCAGTCGGTAAGGGGGGCGGCGGCGGCGGGGAAAAACACGATGGTTTCGGCGCCATCAGGTAAACGGCCCTGGGAAAGCCCGCGCGCCTGCTGCCCGAAAACGACACGGTCCACGGTCACCGCACCGTCGGTCAGAACGATTTGTTCCCCGTTGGCGCTGAGCTGGAAGTTGCACTGATTGCCGCCGGTATTCTGCCCGCTGGCTTCAAAAACAGTGAACCCTTTGCCGCGAATAAAGGAAAGCGGCGGAATCCGCGTGATCGATGGCCTGGCAGGAGTGTCACTCAGATGCAGACCGCCGAGAGCGACCGGATTGTCATCCGGATTGTACAGCTCGAACCAGTCGTCGCCCGCGAGTGGCGAGGCCATCCACTCGTTGATCTTCAGGGTGGAGACCTGGCCGAGGGGCACGGCGGCATTGGCGGCGACCGGTGACGGCGTGACCAAAGTCCACGCTCCCACACCATCGGGAACCCGCCCGATCGACAGGTCCTCCGCCTGCGGGCCGAAGGTCACGGAATCCCGGAGCGTCGCCCCCTGGTAAAGCAACACCATCTGGCCGCTCGCCGCGATCGCGAAGCCTGAATGCAGACCGGGCTCGTTCGTGGCGTTGTCGCACCAGACGACCAGATGCCCGCCAGCCGGAATGGTGGCATTCGCGGGAAAGGGGAATTTCTCCGGCGCGCCGGAATCGTTGGTCAGGCTCCAGCCCGCCAGACTGACTGGCGCGTCGGTCGTATTGCGCAGCTCCACGAAATCCGGCTCGGAGTCGCCATTGCGCACGGCGCCTCGGTTCGATGCGAGAATCTCGTTCAGCGCGACAGTTGCATCGGCGCACGTGGAGCCGAGGAAAAGGCCGCAGAGCAGCGGGAGCGCGCCGCGGATCCGCCGCGGCCGCTCACCGCGCGGAGGTCTGAGCGGAAGCGGGCAGGAGCGCGCACATCTGGAGCGATAGCGAAAAGGCATGCGGGTTCGAGAAGTTCGGATCTGGCGGGCAGCACCCGCCGGAGAAAACCGAATTTATCGGAACTCGCGGCCCGCAGGAGCACTCCTTTGCGACGGATCCGTGACATGGATCAGAGGAAGGGAAAAGGCAGATACCCACTCTTCCATCTCGACCGCTGACTATGGACATAAAGGGCGTTCTGGAAACT
>CAZYHO010000637.1:0-2858 GCA_964647495.1 uncultured Akkermansia sp.
GTATCCGGCGTCTCGCCGGATACATCGTGCGTCTCGCACCGTGTCGCGCACACGTGTGCCGCTGCAAGGAGCGGGACGATCAATGGACGGGGCGCTGTTCACTTGGCGATTTTTTCACAGAAGCCAACGAAGGAAACAAAGTCTGATCCATGCGTTTCCTCCTTCGCTCTCTTTGCTTCCTTCTGTGAACAGTATTCCGGCCATTCAGTCCCTTGTCTTCTCTTATCATGAACCATCTCCCGATTTACGAACTGAGAACTCCGCTCGCGCAGGCAATAAAGCCGGCGCAGACCGGGGCTCGGGCCGGCGCGCGCCTGATCATCGAGGCGCCGACCGGATCGGGGAAATCCACGCAGATTCCGCGGATGCTGCTCAATGACGGCCTGGTGCCCGACGGCCAGATCGTCGTGCTGCAACCGCGCCGGATCGCCGCGCGCCTGTTGGCCCGCCGCGTCGCCCAGGAGCAAAACGTGCGGCTGGGAGACGAGGTCGGCTACCAGGTGCGATTCGAGCGCGCGGTCTCGGCGCGCACGCGGATCCGCTTTGTGACCGAGGGCATCCTGCTGCGCGAACTTCTGAACGACCCGAGCCTGCGCCACATCGGGGCGATCGTGTTCGATGAATTCCACGAGCGGCATCTGTATGGTGACATCACGCTGGCGCGGGCGCTCGATGTGCAGGCGGCCGGCCGGCCGGATCTCTCGCTCATCGTGATGTCCGCCACGCTCGATGCCGGCCGGCTGCGCGACTTCCTCGATCCCTGCACCGTACTCAAGTCCTCGGGCCGGACGCATCCGGTGGAAATCCGGCATTCCGCGCCGCGCCATCTTTCCGAAGAGCCGTGGGACCACGTGGCCCGCGCCGCGGCGGACATCGTGCGGTCCGCCCCGCTCGCCCGCGACGGGACCGGAGGCCATGTGCTCGTCTTCATGCCGGGCGGCTATGAAATCCGCAAGACCATCGAGACGTTGCGCCGCGAAAAATGGGCGCGCGATTTCGACATCCTGCCGCTGCACGGCGAATTGCCGCCCGCCGACCAGGACCGCGTCGTCGATCCATCCGGCGATGGCCGCCGCCGCATCATCGTCGCCACCAACGTCGCCGAAACTTCTCTGACCATCGATGGCGTCACCGCGGTCATCGACAGCGGTCTGGCGCGGCTTGCGCAGTTCGACGCCTCGCGCGGCCTGAACACACTGACAGTCGAGAAAATCTCGCAGGCCAGCGCGGACCAGCGCGCCGGCCGCGCCGGCCGCACCGCGCCGGGTGTCTGTCTGCGTCTCTGGTCCGAGGCGGACCACGTGCGCCGGCCCGTCCAGACACCGCCGGAAATCCTGCGCATGGATCTCGCGGAAGTCGCGCTCACGCTGCTTGCCAGCGGCATCGATGATCTGGCCCGCTTCCGCTGGCTGGAGGCGCCCGACCCCAAGGCGCTGGCCCGCGCGCTCGCGCTGCTCGAGCAGCTTGGCGCGGTGGAGGCCATCGACGCCGCCGCCGCCGGCGAGCCGGCTGCCGTGTCGTCCGACGCTCCGACTTCCGCGCCCGTTTCCACCTCCCGCATCACGCCGCTCGGCCGTTCTCTCGTCGACTATCCTCTGCACCCGCGCCACGCCCGTGTGCTCGAAGCAGCCCGGGAGGCCGGTTGCGCGGATGAATTTGCGCTCTTGCTCGCGTTGCTGCAGGGACGCCCGCTCTTCGGCAAGGCGGGCGCGCCACCGCCGTCGCGTTTCGTCGAAGGCGACGAGTTTTCCGATCTCCAGCCGCTCCTGCGCGCGTGGGAGGCGGCGCGAGCGGTGAAGTTCGAGCGCGACGCCTGTGCCCAACTCGGCGTCAACGGACTGGCCGCCCGCGAGGCAGGCCAGCTTGCCCGGCAGCTCAGGCGTTCCGGCGCCGCGGATCCGGAGCCGGCCGCACCGCCTGTTCTCACCGCCGAGTCCTTCGGCAAGATCCTCCTCGCCGGTTTTTCGGACCAGGTCTCGCGCCGCACCGGCGCCGGCTCGCTCGCCTGCGATGTGGTCGGTGGCCGCCGCGGGCAGATCCCCAAGGAGTCGCTCCTGCGCCGGGCGCCGCTCCTCGTCGCCACCGAAATGCGCGAGATCGAAGGTCGTGACATCCAGGTCATCCTCGGCGGCTGCACCGCGATCGAGGAAGCCTGGCTCGCCGACCTGTTTCCCCGCGACTACCGCCGCGCCACCGAAGCGCTCTGGGACGAAACCCAGCGCCGCGTGCTCCAGAAAGAAGTGGTCACTTTCCGCGACCTCGTGCTCAGCGCCCGCCAAAGCGGCGAACCCGACCCGGAGCAGGCCGCTTCGCTGCTCGCCGCCAAAGTCATGGCCGGCGACCTCAACCTCACCGCCTGGGATCACGACGTCGATCAGTGGATCGCGCGGCTCAACTGCCTCGCGAAATGGATGCCCGAACTCGCCCTCCCCGCGCTCACCACCGAGGACCGCGCGTTCATCATCGCGGAAATGTGCCACGGCGCCGCCAGCTACAAGGAAATCAAGGACCGCTCGCCCTGGCCCGGCCTGCGCTCGTGGCTGGGTCCCGAACAGACCGCCCTCATGGACAAACTCGCCCCGGAACGCCTCCGCCTCGCCGACGGCCGCCTCGGCCGCATCACGTACTCCGAAACCGCCGACCCCGTCCTCTCCGCCCGCATCCAGCAGCTCTACGATTGGAAAGAAACCCCGCGCATCGCCGCCGGTCGCGTCCCGCTCGTCCTCAGCATCTCAGGCCCCAACCACCGCCCGCTCCAGATCACCCGCGACCTCGCCGGCTTCTGGCTCAATCACTACCCCCGCATCAAACAGGAACTCGCCCGCAAATACCCAAAACACGAGTGGCGCTGAAATCGC
>CAZYHO010000638.1:0-2857 GCA_964647495.1 uncultured Akkermansia sp.
TCTCCGACGTGAGTTGGTTCATGCGTTGCCTGAACGAACCGATCGCGCGCCGCGCGAACCAGGAAGACGAGTGTACCGGGCGCTTCTGGGAAGGACGATTCAAGTGCCAGCGGCTTGAGGACACCGGCGCGCTGCTGGCATGCATGGCCTATGTCGATCTCAATCCGGTACGGGCCGGCATCGCCGCCACCCCCGAATCGAGCGACTTCACCAGCGGGCAGGACCGAAGCGTCGCCCGTAGCGCCCGCCGGAAACTTGCCGCCGCTCCCGAGTCGCCGACCCCGGCCCAAGCGCCGTCGATGGCGCAGGCGCGCGCCGAGGCGACCCGGGACCGCTGGCTGGTCTCCTTCGCCGCTTCGGGTGAGGGTGAAGAAAACTCGTCCGACGCCAGTTCCGCAGCGTCCGCCCAAGGCCAACCCAACCGTTCAACCACCTGGCTGGCTGACATCAGCGTGGAGAGCTACCTCGAACTGCTCGACTGGACAGGCCGCGAACTGCGGGCGGACAAACGCGGCCAGATTTCGCCCGACCTGCGCCCGGTCCTGGAACGCCTCGACCTCGATGTCGATGCCTGGGTCGAAAACATCGCGCATTACGGCAGTTTGTTCCATCGGATCGCTGGCACAATCAAGCGGCTGCGCGCCTGGGCGCTCGCCACCCGTCGCGCCTGGCTCCACGGCCACCGCGGCGCCCGCCGCCTCTACACCAATGCCGCCCAAGCCGCATAGACTCGAGCGCACCGCGGGTCACACTTCATCAGGACCGGCTGAGTCAGCCCCGGTCACTCGGCCTCGACGCCACCGCGCAACTACCCCCCGCCTGCCTTTGCTGGCGGTCGGTCGGCATTGCTGATTCCAGGCCAGAGCCATTCCCGTCGGAACCCTCACCTTCGGCAGGCCTAAACCGTAGCTCCTGATAAGCGTTCGGCTTACTCCCCCTCATCCACGGTTGGCGGCCGCTGCGGATCGGAAAGTGGGGGATCGGAAAGTGGGTGACTGCTTCCGCTCCCCCCCGAGCGCCCCGAGCGCGGCGCCGATGATGGGGACGATCCAGAAGAGCCGGAGCTGCTGGATGGCCAATCCTCTTGCGAAGATGGCGACGCCTGTGCTGCGAGCGGGATTCACCGAGAGGCCGCATCCAATCGGGACACCCACCTTTGGCAGGGCCAAACCGTCGCTCCCGGCAAGCGTTCGGCCCAATCCCCATAACCCACGGTTGGCGGCCGCTGCGGATCGGAAAGTGGGTGTCTCTGAAAAGTGGAAGTGGAAGTGGAAAGGAAGTGGAAAGTGGAAAAAGTGCGTGTCCCACTGCAAATCCTTGGCGCTGTGGTTCCGGACCCTGTAGTCTTCTCCTGATTCTGGTTTCCGCCTCAACGAGGGCTATCCAATGCGCCAATTTTTGTGGATCGTGGGCATCGCTGTCCTTCTTGCCGGGAACGGTGATATGGTACGTGCGGAGGAGCCGGGCAAGGAGCCGGGCAAGATCGAGGGACGATGGAAAGTCGTTTCCGTCGAACTCGCGGGCGCGCCGCTTTCCGGATTTGAGGACGCCGGGATCGTTTTCGAGGACGGCATCAAGACATTCACCCTTCCGGGCGGGAAAGTCGAGAAAGGCACGTACCGGGTCGACGCCGGCAAACGGCCGAGCGAGATCGATTCGACCACGGAGGGGAAGGGCGGGATCGAGGCCGGGATCTACGCGATCGACGGGGACACTCTGAAAATGTGCCTGGCCACCAGCGGCGGCCCGCGGCCGAAGGAATTCGTCACCGCGAAGGGGGGAGACCATCTGCTCATTGTCTTTCGTCGTGTCGGGGCGAAACCCGCCGGGAACCGGCCCGCGCCGCAGCCGCTGACGGGCAGGCGCCCGTTCCGCATGGGATTCACTGGATTCGTTTACGACTACACCCCCGAGGCGGTGGCGGCATCGAGGACGTTCGTTCGCGAAAACGGCGACATTCTGGCCCACCACATCGAGGGCGTCCCCTGGGCCGAGGTGCTGAGCGGTGAGCGGTTTCCCAAGGCGCTGCTCGACTCGTGGGAAGGCAAGAAGTCGGCGACCCCGCCGAAGGGCCAAGTGTACCTGGCCATTTCGCCCGGGCGCGGCGACCTCAAAGTGGCGGACAAGGCCGGACCGCTTCCCGATGCACTCAAGGGCAAGACATACGATGACCCTTTGGTAATGCGGACCTACCTCAGCTACTGCCGCCAGGCGATCGCGTTCTTCAAGCCCGATTACCTGGCGATCGGGATCGAGACGAACGAGATCCACAGCCTCGGAGCGAAACCCTGGCAGGCATATGCGACCCTCCATACACACGTCTACGCCGAGCTGAAAAAAGAACATCCCGACCTGCCGGTCTTCGCCTCCTGGACGCTGCACAACATGTTCAAGAAGCGCGGCACGATGCTGGAAGACTGGGCCAGGTTGATGCCGCACAACGACATCGTGGCTGTCAGTTATTACCCGTTTTTCGTGTCCGACGAAGACCGCCTCGCCGCCCTGGACTGGATGACAGAGCGGTTCGACACATTCAACAAGCCGTACGCCATGGTCGAGACGAACGACGCGGCCGAGCGGCTGCCTCTTCCGTTCGCCAAGGTCGTGATCGAGGGGACGCCCGAGAAACAGGAGGCCTACTACCGCGCGCTGCTCGAGGCCGCCCGAAAGCGGGAATTCGCCTTCGTCATCAGTTTTGTCCATCAGGACTACGACTCCCTCTGGGAGCGGATCAAGGACTCCTCGCCGGAGCTGTTCGTTGCCTGGAAAGATTGCGGATTGCTCGACGAGGCTGGCAAAGCCCGGCCGGCGTACCGCGTCTGGAAGGACTACTTCGACCTGCCCCTCGGAAAGTGAC
>CAZYHO010000639.1:0-2857 GCA_964647495.1 uncultured Akkermansia sp.
CGCTCGCCGCTCACGCTCAAATCAAGCCGGAGTGGGCGTTGCCGGCAGGGCAGGCCTCCGACGAGGCGTTGCGGTCGCTGTTTGACTCCAGGCTGGCCGGCATCGAGGGCGCATCGCTCGACCGGACCATCGCCGGCCGCGGGGACTGGGAGGCGGCGCGCGGGCGGCTGCGCACCGAGCTGAAGGAAATGCTCGGCCTCGATCCCGAGCCGCCCCGCGGCGACCTGCACCCGGTCGTCACCGGCACGATCGAGGGCGACGGCTACGTCGTGGAAAAGCTCCATTTCCAGCCGATGCCGCGGCTGTACCTGGCGGCCAACCTCTATCGGCCGAAAACGATCGAGGGCAGGCTGCCCGCGATTCTTTACGCCTGCGGCCACTCGAACGTCCAGGAGGATGGTGTGAGCCTGGGCAACAAGACGGCCTATCATCACCACGGTATCTGGTTTGCACGCCACGGGTATGTCTGCCTGATCATCGACACCGTGCAGTGGGGCGAATTGCTCGGCCACCATCACGGCACGTACCGCCTGGGCCGCTGGTGGTGGGCGAGCCGCGGGTACACGCCGGCCGGCGTGGAGGCGTGGAATGGCATTCGCGCCCTGGATTACCTGGAATCGCGGCCGGAGGTCGATCGCGACAAGATCGGCATGACCGGCCGCAGCGGCGGCGGCATTTACACATGGTGGGTGGCCGCCATCGACGACCGCATCAAGGTCGCCGCGCCCACCGCCGGCATCACCACGCTGCGCAACCACATCGCCGGCGGGTGCATCGAGGGCCACTGCGACTGCATGTACATGCACAATATCTACCAATGGGATTTCGACCGCGTGGCGGCCCTTGTCGCGCCGCGGCCGCTCCTCATAGTGAATACGGACAAGGACGACATTTTTCCGCTGGATGGCGTGTATGACATCTACCGAAGCACGCGGCGGATTTACTCGCTGGTCGGCGCGGAGGCGCACATCGGGCTCCAGATCGCCGAAGGCCCGCACGAGGACACCCAGCCGCTCAACGTCGGCGCCTTCGCCTGGTTCGAACGCTTCCTCAAGGGCGCCGGCCGCACCGACACATTTGACGAGGCCGCCAGGCGCTCGATCCCCGCCCGGAACCTCCGGGTTTTCGACGAACTGCCCAAGGACGAACGCACGACACGCATCGACGAGGATTTCGTGCCCGTCGCGCCCGCCGTGCCGCCGCCCGTCAGTCCGGCGGAATGGGATGTGCTGCGCGCCCGGTGGATGTCCGCCCTGCGCGACCGTGTTTTCCGCGCCGGCCCCGGCGATGCCGTTCCGCCGTCCGCAGACGCTGTGGGCGTGCTCGTCGATCGTCACGACGATCCGGTCCGGGGAACAACCATCCGCCTCGCGCCGGCCGCCACACCGCTCTGGTCCGGCGACGCCCGAAAACAAACACAACTCCGCCGGCGGTTCCTCCTGCTCGGCACATCGCTCGAACGCGAACAGGTCGCCGTCATCCGCGGCCTCATCCGCGATCACACCGCCGCCACCCCGGACCGCCCGCTCGAACTGCGCGCCGCCGGAGAATTCGCCGCCCTCGCGCTCTACGCCAGCCTGCTCGAACCCGGCGTCACCCGCCTGGAACTTTCCGACATGCCGGAGTCCCACGCCGACGGCCCGTGCCTGCCCGGCGTGCTCCGGTATCTCGACATTCCGCAGGCACTCGCGCTCGCCGCCGAATCACGCACCGTCACCGTGCACGGAGCGCGCCCGGATGCCTGGGCTTTCGCCACCGGCACCGCCCGCGCTCTCGGCTGGAAATCGCTCGATATCCACCCCGCCGCCGAAATCATCGAGGTCCGCCGCCTCACCGACCTCACATCCTACTGCGCCTTCACCGACCTCGCACGCCACCGCGGCTCGGTGTACTGCGTCTTCCGCGAAGGTGACAGCCATGTTCCGGGCCGCGACGGCACCATCCGCATCCTCGTTTCCGCGGACGGCGCCGAATGGTCGTCCGCCGCCGAAATCGCGGAAACCGGCGTCGACCTGCGCGATCCCAAGCTCTCCACCACGCCCGACGGCCGCCTCATGCTCCTCATGGGCGGATCGGTCTATGACGGATCCAGCGGCGATCCCCGCCGCGGTTTCGTTTCCGCGCGCACCCGCGTCAGTTTCTCCGATGACGGCCGCGCATGGTCAACTCCCGCGCCCGTCAGCATCGAAAACGAATGGCTCTGGCGCGTCACATGGCACGCCGGCGCCGCGTACGGCGTCAGTTACCTGAACCGCGGCCCGGCCGGATCCGCCCTCAACCTCTGGAAATCCGCCGACGGCCTCGCCTACGACCACCTCGCCTCACTCAGCCCCGGTGGCGACTCCTGGCCTAACGAAACCACATTGCGCTTCGACGTCGACGGCTCCCTGCTCGCCCTCGTCCGCCGCGAACGCGAATCCCGCACCGCCTGGCTCGGCCGCAGCCGCCCGCCATTCACCGAGTGGTCGTGGCAGGACACCGGCCGCATGATTCAAGGCCCCGATTTCCTCCGCGCCGCCGGCAACTGGTGGTACGCCGGCCGCGACCAGCCGCCCGGCCACTCCGCCATCCGCACCGTGCTCGGCCGCCTCGACAACGGCGTCGCCCGCCCTCTCCTCACCCTGCCCAGCGGCGGGGACACCAGCTACCCCGGCCTCGTCGAAGCCGCGCCCGGCGAACTCTGGATGAGCTATTACAGCTCGCACGAAGGCCCGGCCGCCGTCTACCTCGCCAAAGTCCGTCTCGGAACCCCCGGAACCCCCGGAACCCCCATTGGCGAATGACAGGGCGGGCTTTCAGCCCTTTCCTGGTGTGTAACGGTCATTCCTGGGGCGATGCCCCAGGCTGGTATAGGGCC
>CAZYHO010000640.1:0-2834 GCA_964647495.1 uncultured Akkermansia sp.
GCGAATGCCTCGTCCAGTTCCGCCACCTGCCGCGCATACTTCTCCTTCAACCCCGGCGTCGGTGCCTGAGCCTTCCGCGCGGCCAGTTCCGACCGCTTTTCACCATACAGCTTCCCGATCACCTCCAGCCCTGCGCCAGAAGGGGCGTTCAACAGACGATGGGCGGTCTCTACGGTCATCGAGTATCGAGGAGCAGCGGAAACTAAGACTCTCTTCTGGGGGATGCAAGGACGGTTGTGCTGGCGCGGTTCTGGGTACTCTTCGGCCGGGCATACTTAAGGAGCAGTCCTGTCGAATTCCCCTCCCGGCTGAACTGATACCAGGCGAATGTACTCACGGTCAGTTGCCTGATTCTCCGGAGCCGAAGTAACCGGGCTCGCCGCGCCTCGAAGCGCCGTTTTGTAGAGCCAAGCACTCTTGGCCGCTTTCCCGGAAGAAATCGAAAACCGCAGAATGGCACCCCTTCGTGGCAGGCGAGGAGGCGGCTCTTAGGTTCGGCCAAGTGCAGATGAACCTGGGCCAGTTCCGCCACCACACGCCCCCGGAGTTCATGCAACTGAGCCTTATCGTGACCGAACAACAAGAAGTCGTCCGTGTAGCGCAGGTAGGCGCCATGCCGCATCTGCTCGGTGATCGCGTGGTCCATTGCGTCGAGATAAAAATTGCCCCATAACTGGCTGGTGAGGTTGCCGATGGGCAGCCCGCAAGCGCGATCCAGCCCGGCAGTGCGGTGGCTGGTCAGGAGACGATCACAGAGGCTCAACACCCCTGTGCAATGGACAACATTAGCCAGTTTCCCGAACAGTATCTGGTGGTCGATGCTCGGGAAAAACTTCCTCACGTCACACTTCAACACATAGGGATGGCGATTCACTAACCTGCGGCAACACTCCCTTGCCGCCGTCGTACCCTTGCCCGACTGACAGGAAAAACTCCGCCTGAGGAAGCCCCGTTCCAGCAGGGGCTGCATGAGGTTGCACAATGCGTGATGCACCACTCGATCTGCGAAGGGTGCCGCGGCTATGATCCGCCTCTTGGGCTCGTAAATCTCAAAAAAACGGTAACCAGCAGGCTGCCAACTGCCGGCAGCCAGTTCACCACTCAGCCGGAGCACCTCTGATTCCCTTCGCTGCCACCAGGCCTCCACATCCGGACGGTGGCGTTTACCACGCCGGGCTTTTGCCGCGGCGAAGAGGAGATTCCGCGGCTGCGCTATGGCGTCGAGAGTACACCGAGGTAAACATGTGCCCATGCCCCGGCAATCTCCCCCGCCCATCCTCACTGTCACTGAAGATTTTCTCGGCTGGACGCTGGATCGCAGCGCCTCCCTGCCGAAGAGCCAGCGCCACACCTTTGGTCACCGACTGGATTCTCTCACCCTCGAAGCGCTGGAACGCCTCGTGATCGCCCGCTACGATAGCCGAGGCCGGCCCGAGGAGCTGCGGCAAGTCAATCTGATCCTGGAAAAGCTGCGTGTCCTCTGGCGCCTCATTCATGCCCGCGGCTGGATCAGTTCCCAGCAATTGCTTTACGCCGCCCGGCAGATCGATGAGATCGGCCGCATGGCCGGCGCATGGCTCAGGAGTCTGGATAAGAAACACCCGTGATCACGGGTAAACCGTGACCACGGGTGGGCACCTCGTCTTTTCCCTGGCGGGGACGGCGCATTTGGTGTGCGGGGATCGCCAGCCCCAGACGCGGCCTGCTGGCCACGCCCCGTCCATGCGTCCGTTTTTCCAGGGGGAAGGCATCCGGGTTAGGCTCCCTTTTGGCTCCGGCCGGCCAGGATTTCCGGTCCCAACCGGCGTCACGCCGATTCTTCTCAGGCACAGGGCCTTGCCGCCAGACACCACCAACACACAACGAAACCCGATATTGTCATTACGATTACCGGGTTCATTGTTGTTGCGGTTGGAAGAGAGCAGATTGCGCGGATCATTGTTGTTCCACGACCCACCCCGCAACACACGGCGGTGTCCTGCCGGATACCTCCTTCCACAGGTCTTCGATCCGCCTGACGGCGACCTCGTGATCCCTGCGAAATGCTTCATGTTCATGAACGTCAAATTCGGAAAAATTTCAGCCGCTTCGCGGCCAAAGGGTAATAATGCAAAGGGTAATGAGGGAGCCTAGCCGCCAGACACCACCAACACACAACGAAACCCGACAGCGTCATCACGAAGACCGGGCCCATAGTAGAAGCGGCAGGAAGAGAGCAGATAGCGCGGAACACCGCTGCGCCACGACCCACCCCGCAACACACGGCGGTCCGAGGGGCTGTCGTACTTGTCCTCGCACCATTCATACACATTTCCACCGAGATCGTGCAGCCCGTATTCGTTGGCGGAAAATCTGCCTACTGGGGCTGTATGCGAAAAGCCGTCGCTGTAGCCTTCAATCACGGCGAACGCGGTCTTTCTGCCCTCGGCCCCGGCATAGTTGCCCGCTCCGGCGGGCGGCGGGAATTCCGTGCCCCAAGGATACACGCCCTCGATCTTCTCGTCCTTACTTCGTGGGTTGGCGGTGGCGTTTTCCCGGGCGCCGATCCCCACCGCGCAGCTCCATTCGTGGTCGCTCGGCAGCCGATATTGCCTCCCCTCCTTCCGGGTCAGCCACGCGCAGAACGCCTTGGCATCTTCCCAGCTCACGCACACCACCGGGTGATCCTCGCTCTGCTCGAAACCTGGATTCTTCCATTTTTCCCCGGCCTCGTATCTTGTCTGTCTCACGAATGCCGCGAAGTCCTTCACCTGCACCTCGGTCGTCCCGAACAAGACCCTCTTCCCGCCTGTCGGTCCGCCCGTGATCGGCACCGGCACGAACTGCATCCCAAG
>CAZYHO010000641.1:0-2832 GCA_964647495.1 uncultured Akkermansia sp.
GGCATGTGCGGCGGGTCGGAACGCATGACGTCTGGAAATCGATCGTCTTGGAATTATGGCCAACTTTTTTTCACGCCGGCTCGCCGGCCATGGCGGATTTTTGCAGAACTCAGACATCGAAGCGAAGCTCCGCAAGTATTACTGAGGTCCGAGCGGCGGCCCGTGGAAGACGATCCCGTGGGCGGCGGCGGCCTCGGTCAGCGCCGCCATCGCTTCGGGCGAGGGCGGACCGGCGGGCGGCGGCAGTTCCGGGCGTTCGGCCGGCCGGCCCACTGCGCGGATGAAGCGCTCGAAGTCCTCGCCGCGCGTCACGGTCACAAAGCGGCCGCCCTCGGGAGACTCGGCGCGGTAGCTGTGGATGACACCTTTGGCGGCCAGCAGCATCACGCCGGGTCCCGCACGGAGATGGCGCTCCCCGATCTGAAAACGAAACTCGCCCTCCAGCACGTGGAACAACTCGTCCTCGCTCGCATGGCTGTGCAGCGGCGGCGAATCCCCGACCGGCACCCGATGCTCCATCGCACACAACAAATCACCACCCTCCGCCGAAGCGACGGCGATGCGGACCAGCGAGTTCAAAAACCAGAATGTCTCGCCGGGCGGCGTGGCGACGTGCAGGGTGGTGGGCAGTGGATGGTCCATGATGATTCTGTCGCGGCCGCACAGGATCATCTTTTCGGCCGGATGACAATTTCCACCCTCCGGTTTTTTTGTTGGGCCGCCACGTCCCCGCCGGGTACCAGCAGATTCGATTTCCCCCAGCCCCGCGTCTGAAGCCGGTCGCCGGCGAGCCGCAGCGACTCGACGAGCCAGTTCTTGACCGCCTGCGCCCGGGCTTCGCTGAGCCGCTGGTTGTAGGCATCGCCGCCGAACGCGTCCGTATGGCCCTCGATGCTGATTTCGGCATCGGGGTTCTTTTGGATGATGAACCCGAGTTTCATCAGGCTGAGGCGGGCGGAGTCCTTGAGTTCCACCGAGTTGTATTCGAAGAGCAGGTCGGTCGGCATCATCGCCGTGCGGTCGTCGGTGATCGGACCGCTGTAGGTGAGCAGGTCGTCCAGCGTGGCGAATCCATCCGCGTCGCCGGTTCCGAGCTGACCCTTTTTGCTGGCGGCGGCGATCGATTCGCCGATCACGTCGCC
This sequence comes from uncultured Akkermansia sp., assembly GCA_964647495.1. Taxonomy (GTDB): domain Bacteria; phylum Verrucomicrobiota; class Verrucomicrobiia; order Verrucomicrobiales; family V1-33; genus CAJBME01. The sequence goes on from CAZYHO010000641.1 coordinate 1,143, forward strand.
GTCGGCCGCCAGCGAGTCCGCAAGGATGATGACCTGATCCCTGGAAACAGGAGGATCGATCGCGATCGAGCCGGTGGCCTCCTGGATCTTCGACGCCAGGCTGTCCCCCGCCTCGGCGATCGGCGCCGCGCTCAGCGCGCTGGCGAGACTCACGTCCAGCGCGCCCGCGGCGGGATCGCGGCTGGTCACGATGTTGGTGGGCATTTCCACCTCCGTCGTCATCCTGAGTTCGTCGAACTTCAACTCCTTGAACTGCGTCAGGTCGACCGGATCGGTGGTCGGCGGCGGCACTTCGCGCTCGATCGGCACGGGATCCGGCGGCGGCGCCTCGGGACTCGTGGCGGCCTCCTCGTCGATGCGCGCGCGGCGCAAATCGACGGGGATCGTATCGTCGGCCGGCCGGCTCGCCGCGGCTCCAATATGTTCCGGCAATCCCCAGTCCCGCGCGAACCTCCAGAGCACGAGATGCAGCGTGACCGAGGTCAGGATCGCGGCGAGCAGCCACGGCCAGAGCGAGCGGGGCGCGCGTCCACCGCGAAACGATGACGGCTCGCGGGGAGCGGGCCAGTCTCGGATGGGAAGCGAGGCCATGACAACGGGCCGAGGCCTGGTCTAGCGCGCCTTGTCCGGCACCACCTCGGATTCGACCTCGACCACCGCGGGCTTGGCCGAACCCTGGCCCGCCGCGCCCCGCTGGCCGGCCTGAAACAACCGCGTCAGGTCAAACCCGAAGTACTTCAGGCAGTTGATCAGGATCAGCGCCGCGGCGGCCTCGTCGAGGTTGCCGATCAGCGGGATGGTGTCATCGATGTTCAATCCGGGCGGATTGAGCAGCCAGATCAGCGAGACAATGCCGAGCAGGAAAACGATGGCATTCTTGGGAGCGGAATTGGATGGATTCATAGTGGTGGACTCCTTGGAGGCGTACTATCGCCGGATTTTCGTCCGAGTCTCGCACAATTCCATGGGGCGGCATGGGGCCTATGCGCCCTATGCGCCCTATGCGGCTGATGCGGCCCATGAAAAAAATGCGAGCTTGACAGCCGAATCTGTGCTTGAATTCCAGGATGAAAAGCCTGCTGCGTCATTTTTCCTGTCTCCCGGCCGCGCTCGCCCTGACCGCCTTGCCGGTGGCCGCGCAGTCACCTGCTCCCGCTTCCCCTGTGGCGCCCAATCCAGCCCCGGCTGCGCCCGCGGCGGGAAAGACGAAGGAAAAACCGGCGCCCGCCACGGCACAACAGCCGGCGAAGAAGGACAAGAAAGAGCCCGCCGCGGAGAACTTCGATCCCAACGCGTTGCTGCTCAAGCTTGTCTTCAATGCGGACAACGACCGCGACGGCGTGCTGAGCCTGAGCGAATTCCGGAAAGTTCCGCTTCTCAAGGAATTGAAGAAGGACCAGGTCAACACGCTGTTCGCCGAGATCGACGCCAATGGCGACGCGGGGCTCGACGCCGAGGAGGTCGGCAAGGGGTTTGGCAAAATCTCGGCGCTCCTCAAGGACAGCCGCTCGCTGCTCGACGACAAGGACGCCGCCAAACAGGCGAAAAAACTCAAGCGGCTTACCAGCTGACGCAGAAGTGATGCGGTGCCTCCGGCCCGCACGCCCCGCGGGCTTCCAGCCTGCGGAACCGTTCTTGACCACGAATTTCAGGCACGAATCAATGGCAGAGGCCTGCGACGTGTGTATTG
>CAZYHO010000642.1:0-2830 GCA_964647495.1 uncultured Akkermansia sp.
CCTCCTCACTTTACTGGCTGTGCCCCGCAGGTTTTGGGCAGGGCCAGAGCCAGGGCCGTAGTGGACCAGCCCGCGGCATAGACCGAGAGGAACTGGTCCTCGCCGTGCGGGTAGCCGGACTCGTAGTATTCCTGCACCGGAGTGGCCCGCGTTTTCACATGCCATGAACCGTCGGGAAGCTGGCGATCCAGCAGGAACGCGAGGCCGCGCGTGTAGGCGGCATCCGTGGTCGGAAGTCCGCCGGCTTCATGCAGGGCGACCAAGGCGGTGGCCGTTGCGTAGGCGTCGGTTTCCTGATGGGCGGTCTGCGACCAGCCGCCGTCGGGCTGCTGTTCGCGGAGCAATTCGGTTTTCGCGCGTTGCACCTCGTCCGAGCCGGCCTCGATCAGGCGAAGCATCCGCAGTTGAAACACGCGATCCTCGGTGTCTTTGACCGGCGTGCGCGCGAGCCATTCGCGGGTCTTGTCCCAGCGTGGCCCGAGCTGGGTCGCAAGCGTGCCGGCGCCATACGCCTGCAATCCGCGCAGGGCCGCGTGTGTGGATGTGAAATGGCTTCCCTGCGTCGGCGGGCGGTGCGAGGTGGGTTCCCAGTGATCGAGTTCCTGTTGCCAGACTTTCAGATATTCGGCCACCGCGGCGGTCGTGGCGTCCGGTTTCCAGCCGCCCGATTCCAGCGTCCAAAGAGCGTAGCCGGCGGTGTCCACGCCCCCGCCCTGGCCGCGGCCCCGCGCATAGCCCTCCTGATTCCTGGCGAGGAAATCGGCGGTGAACTGGAGTTGCTGGCGGAGATTCTCGTGGTCGATCGTGAACCCGCGGTCGCGCACCGTGGTCAGCGCCATGGCGACCAGCCCCTGATTATGACAGGTGTAACAGCGCGGCTGCCGCTCCATCGAGACCCGGGAGGCGGTCTCCAGCAGCGGCAGCGATCGGGCGATGGCCGCCCCGACGGACTCCGCGGTCGGAGTCAGGCTCGTCGAAGCCGTCTCGGCCCGTCCTTCAAGCGTCGCCGACAGCCAGCAGATGGCGAAGGCCAGCGCCGAAAAGCTGGCAGGAATTTGCCTTTTCACGATGGGCGTGACCGTAGCCATCCCAGGGCGTTGACACAAGGAGTGAGATGTGAGACCCGCACCGAACATTAAACCGCGAATCGGAAAACAGCCCGCTGGGTGAGAAGTCAGCTCCCGGATGGGAAGCCCGGTTTTCGAGAGCGGTTTTTTTGTGGTATTCTTGTTGCGGAATATGTTCAAATGAGTAGTCTTCGCTTATGGCCACAGCCCGCCGTTTCCTTGTCGATCCCAAAGAAGACGAGTGTACCGGACGCTTCCGGGAAGGACGCTTCAGGGCTGCGGCGTGACCGTCCGGCGGCCCTCGTCCAGGTCGATAAACTCGAACATCGTCTCCACCGTGCCCGGCGACAGGCCGATCTCCGCGAGACGTTCGTTCAGGCGCTGCGTGCCGGAATCCCTCCAGCCGCGCTTGGTCATGAAGCCGTTCCACACCTCGATTTCATGGGCATCCGGACGCCGGCCCTGCTGAAAGGCCCACTCCAGCAGCTCCCCATCGGTCTTCCCTCCCTTGAGCACCTCGGCCTCCAGCGCCGGATAGTCGATGCGGAGAAACCTGCAGCAGCGGTCATCGAAGCTGTTGGCCATCGCCGAACCCCGTGCCGCTTGCCAGCCGTCCGGCAGCCTGCCCTCGGCTGCCAGCCTGATCTTGTCCAGCATCCGGCCAAAATAAACGATGCCGCCAACCTCGTCGAACGGACTGCGCAGTCCGGGAATGATTGTGGGGTATGGATGTGCCATCACTTAGCAAAGCCGGGCCGAGCCGCGTATCAAGGCTCCACTGGCCGGCACAATCCAGCGGCTGTGGCGCTCCTGTCCAGGCTGCGCCGACCACCGTCCGCTTTCCATTTCTTTCGAGACCCGATAAAGAGAGGGGGACGTGCCATGGAAACCTGGGGAAGGCGAAGCCCAACCGCCGGGTTGCGGCGACCCACCACTATGGCAAACTGAAGCCATGAGCGTCATTGCCCGATTGGTCAGCGAGATTGAATCCGCGCCCGAATCCGTGCGGTCGGAAGTGCTGGACTTCGTGCTTTTTGTGAAGGCGAGAAACCGGGGCGCCGAAGTGGCGGATGGCATTCGAAAGACACCGGGTGTCTGCGGAGGGGAAGCCTGTGTCGGTATGACGCGAATTGCGGTCTGGATGCTGGCGCAGGCCTGGCGGCTGGGCGTCAGTGACGAAGAACTGCTGCGAGACTACCCGGCTCTCGCTCCCGATGACCTCTCCGCCGCGAAGGTTTACGCGCAGGCGCATCCCGAGGAAATAGAGAAGGCCATGCAGGAGAATAAGGAGGCCTGATGGCACGACTCTATGCCAACGAGAATTTCCCCCTGAGCGTGGTCGATGAACTCCGTGCGCTCGGCCATGATGTGCTGACCTCGTACGAAGCGGGCCGCGCCAACCAGAAGGTGCCGGATGACGAAGTGCTGGCCTTTGCCATCGAAGAAGCGCGGGCGGTGCTGACCTTGAATCGGCTCGATTTTTTCCGGCTGCATCGTTCGACGCAAGGCTGCCACGGGGGCATCATCGCCTGCACTCGTGACGATGCCAGCCCTGCAGCGTTGGCGCGACGAATCCATGCCGCCATTGACGCCGCCGGAAGTCTCCCCGGACAATTGATCCGCGTCGTTCGCCCTTCATGACGGGCTTGGAACCATAGAGGGACACTGTGGACCCCGGTTCCGGTTCGGTTCAACTCCGGTCAATCTCTGGTCCGGCTTGACCGCGCTCTGCAAATGAGGCATCTTTTCTTCATCATGAGCGT
>CAZYHO010000643.1:0-2829 GCA_964647495.1 uncultured Akkermansia sp.
GACATCGCCCTCCGCTTCGAAGAATTCCAGGGGTTCGCGCGCTTCTGACCACGCCACGTCCCAAACCGCGGATTAATCCCGTTACCATTCATTTAAGGACAAACCGCGAACGGACACGAATGGACGCCAATACATGTAAGGCTTTAATTCACAGTTCATTGCAGTACGCAGCAGATGCTCCTCATGAGCGTTCATTGGCGTTCATTCGCGGTTAATTGAACCGTATTGCGATTAATCCGCGGTGACGCTACGCGCCGGCGAGTGTGCCTTCGGTGACGCCGACCTGGCTGGTGGCGCGGAGTTTTTGCCAGAGGGTTGCGCCGTTCTCGTGGCCGGCGAGGAGGCGCTGATACGCGGTGATCACGGTTCGCGACTCCTCGGCTGATTCGCGCAGCAATTCGACGCGGTAGCGGGCGAGTCCGGTGTCGCGCAATTCCCGGTAGAAACGCGCGCCGGTTTGCGCCTGCCCGCGGAAGAGTGTGTTGCGGCATCCGACGTCGGCGAGCAGCGGATGGGATTGGCCGACGCGATCGCGCAGTTCGACGTGATGGCGTTCGCACGGGCGGCCGCAGTCGGTGTGATCGCGGCCCTGGCTCATGAAGGCGGCGAAAACACAATGCTCCATGTGAAACATCGGCATGTGCTGGTGCAGTGTCAGCTCGAACCATGACGGCGGCGCGGCGCGCAGCAGATCGAGAACCTGCGCCACGTTGAGGTCGTAGCTCACCGTGAGCCGGTCCAGGCCATGCTCGATGAAGAACTCCGCCGTGAGCGGGTTGGCGACGTTGAGCGAAAAATCACCGATGCGCGTGAGGTTCGGGTTCGCGGCGAAATACCGGACGGCGCCCAGGTTGCGCACGAGCACGCCATCGGGCTCGGCGCGTTCGATCACCTTGAAGAATCCCTCCTCGCCCGCCTTCTGGATGCGCGGCGTGGCCAGCACGATGAGTGCCGGCTCGTGCGAGGACGCTCGGGCCGCGCGCACCAGATCGACAGCTTCCTTTCCGCGCCGGATGTCCTCGAAGTCCGCGTACACCAGAGGGATCCCGCAGTCGAGAGCGGCTTCGATTTGCGGCAGCGACCGGCATAGCACCGAAAGCACAGGCGCCGTTTCGGCCGCCGGCGGTTTCCCGACACCCGGCTGCCCGCCTCCATCCGATGGCTCGTGCGTTCCGGCGGCCGGCGGCGGCGCGCCCCAGCGATGCGGGATCGTCTCGACGATCCGGCGGCGCAGGCGGTTCAGCTCGCTGAGCGGCAGCATCGCATCCGCGCCGGCGTCGAATGCGAGGGACGCCAGATGAAATGGCGTGCCTCCGAGACGCGAGAATTGCTCCGCCGCCACCGTGGCGGTAAGCGGACGCGAGCGCGCGGGCGCCAGGGGCATGGCCGATTCTATCGTCATTTCCTCTGTGGTTCCGTTAGGAAAATCGGCGGCGGCGTGAACACGCAGCGGCTGGCCGGCGCCGCCTTCGACGCGGATCCGCAGCGGCACGCGGCCCTGGGCGTTGCCGGCGCCCGCCCATGTCGATCGCAGCTCGGCGTTGAGCCGCGGGTCATCGGTCTTGAAGACCCGCGTCCCGGCGGCAATCCGGGATGGGTCCACGCTGGACCGGCGGTCGAAGTAGAGCCGCTGTCCGTCGCGACGCAGCACGCGCCCGCCCATCTCGTGATCGGTGTCGGCCGGATCCTCGAACACCACGCCGTCACCCGCCTCCAGCGGCCCTGTCAGGTCGACCTCGATGTGGTCGAACCCGGCACGCCTCACGACGCCGAGAAACGCGCCGCGCTTTTTTCCATAACGCGCGTGCACCAGCTCCTGGTGGTTCACACCGTGCATCCAGCCGGTCGAGAGCCCGCGCGAAAACGCCATCTCCAATTCATAGCGCGTCCGGCCATCCGCCGGCGCTGCGCCGTCACCGGCTCGCCTCGAAGCACCCGCCGGGCCCGCCAATGCGCGGTCGATCGCCTGGCGGTAGGCGCGTGTCACCGCGGCCACGTATTCGGGGGACTTGAGGCGGCCCTCGATCTTGAAACTGCGCACGCCGAGTGCGATGAGCGCCGGGATTTCCTCGACTGCGGCGAGGTCCTGCGGGGAAAGCAGGTACCGCTTTTCCCCGAGATCGCGCGGCTGGCCGTCGACCACCAGTTGATACGGAAGCCGGCAGGCCTGGGCGCATTCGCCGCGGTTCGCGCTGCGCTGCCCGAGCGCCTCGCTCGTCAGGCACTGGCCGGAATAAGCCACGCACAAGGCTCCGTGGACAAACACCTCGAGGGGAACAGTCCGCCCGGCGGTCCCGTCTCCATCCGGTCCGGGCGTCCGGGCGGCGTCGAACTTTTTCAGCTCGCGCAGGCTGAGTTCGCGGGCGAGCACGGCGCGGTCCAGCCCCAGCGTCTCGTCCACGAACCGCAGTCCTTCCGGCGACGTGAGCGTCATCTGCGTGCTCGCGTGGATTTCCAGGCGCGGCGCGACGCGGCGCGCGAGGCGCACCAGCCCGATGTCCTGAACGATGATCGCGTCCACGGCGGCCGCTTCGAGGGCGCGCAATTGCCCGGCTGCGGCGTCCATCTCCCCGGTGAACACAAGCGTGTTCATGGCCACGAACCCGCGCACGCCATGCCGGTGCAGAAACGCCATGAGCTCGGGAAGCTCGGCCTCGCCGAAATTGTCCGCGCGCAGCCGCGCATTGAACTGCTGCAGCCCGAAGTAAATCGCGTCCGCCCCGTTCGCCACCGCGGCGCGCGCGCACTCCCGGTTCCCGGCCGGAGCAAGAAGCTCCAGCCAGGGCGGCGGCGGTGACGGCACATCGGTGGAACCAGGCATGAGCAGGC
>CAZYHO010000644.1:0-1598 GCA_964647495.1 uncultured Akkermansia sp.
AACCTCGTCGGCCTCTACAAGTCGCTCGGCGGTGGGTGGGATACGCTGGCGGGGGTGGGGGGGAGGTGATTGGGTTCAGTATTCGGTGGTCAGTATTCGGAAGTGGTCAGTGGTCAGTGGTCATTCGTCATTCGATGCCTGTGCGGCAACGGGTTGGAGTCTGCCGGCAAGGCGGAAATCGTCGGCCCGGGACAAGGGCTGTGCGAAGTGGTTTTTTGGTCAGGGATGGCGCGGCGGATGAGGTGGCTTTTCGAGCCGGCGGGCGAGCCAGAACGGGAGGTAGAGGAGGCCAAAGAGGCCGAGGCCGAGCGGGATGAGGATGAGGACGTACCAGGGCCAGGGACCCAGCGCGTCGAGCAGGCTGGCGGTTTCCGGTTTATGGCGGACGAAGGCAAAGTTGGTTTCGAGGAGCGAATTGACGGCGATGATGGCGATGAGGTAGACGAGGCTGGCTGAGAAGACGCGCCGGACGGCGCCGGGCAACGGCCAAAGGAGGCGGCCGGCCACCAGATAAACCGCAGCGGTGACCACCGAGCCGTGGAGCATGAAGAAAGCGAAGTACGCGGGATGAGGGAAGGCGTACTGGACGGTCGGGGTGATGAGCCCGTTCAGCGTGCCGGCCATCGCCCAGAAGTACGTCAGTTCGGCGGCGCGCTGGTGGCGCCACACCAGGGCGGCGGCGGCGGCGAACGACGCCATATCGCAGAGGTGGAGCGGCAGGATTTCCTCCCAGGTGACGTGATTCGCGTAGCGCGCGGAAATCCATTCGGCCGGCCAGCTCAGGAGCAGCAGGCAGACCAGCAGCCATTCCTGCGCGCGTTCAAGGCGCGGCCAGCGCCCGGCCCGCGTCACGAAAACCATGGCGCCCGCCACCACCGCCACCACGACGAGCGTGACGAGGTGAGCCGGATCAAAAGCCACGAACGACGCGGGCGGCATCCCTGCATCCATGCCCGGCGTGAACCGCGCGGGAAAGCAAAAAAGAGGATTCGCGGGTTCCCGGTTTGCCGGCACACCGGCCGCCCCGTCGCCGAGCGACTTCGGAGTTTCCACCCACGGCAGCGGATCGTTCATAATTCTTGAATATCGACATAACCCGAAGATCACGGAACGCCTATAAAGTGTCTGTCACCCTGTTCGCGTTTACCCTGTATATCGTCTGTCGCCCTGCGTGGCGCGGTTTGCCGGCACACCGGCCGCCCCGTGGCCGAGCGACTTCGGAGTTTCCACCCACGGCAGCGGATTGTTCATGAATCTTGAATATCTACATTGCCCGAAGATCACGGAACGCCTATAAAGTGTCTGTCACCCTGTTCGCGTTTACCTTATATATCGTCTGTCGCCCTGCGTGGCGGGCGCCTGCCGCGGACCGCCCGGATTTTGCGATGATCGGAACGGCTGCCCCGGAGGCCTCTTGACCCCTGCGTCGCCCGGCCCCATAAACTGATGCATGACTCCGCTCTACGAGGGCAAAGCGAAGCGACTCTTCGCCACCGACCATGCCGATGAACTGCTCATGGAGTTCAAGGACAGCGCGACCGCATTCAACGGCGCCAAGAAGGCCGAATTCGAGAACAAGGGGCACTTCAACAAGTCCC